>NZ_JACVBS010000039.1:0-11898 GCF_014852545.1 Variovorax sp. VRV01 | reverse complement strand
AATGAGCATGGCGCAGTTTCTTGCGCGAGGGCTGGCTGGCCAAGTCAAGTCATCAGCGCTACCCCCGCACTTTGCCTCGGCAGCGGGCTCATTTGAACCGCATGCCGCTTAGGGCAAAGCTCGGCCACAACCAGACGCTCGCCGCCCGGACCGGATTGAGTTGCGACTTGCAATCTGGCATCCCGGAGCCGTGAATAAATTCACGAACACGCAGGCAGTTGTGCAAGAAAAGACCCTGGCGGCTCACCGATGGCAGACATTTGACGGCATGCGCAAGGAAGACTCCAGCGACCCTTGGTTGAATCAATCTCGCACGCCATTGACGGCTTGGGAGAAGGCGCTGCGGCCGTTGGGGCCCTCAAATCGAGGGTTGTTCCTGCTCGCGGCGGCTGCGGCTGCACTTGCGGCGCTCGTGGCGTTAAACGATTGGCGCGACTCAGGCCCTTTGCGGATTCCCGCGGAGCGGCAAGCAGCGCCAGCTACGCCGCCCTCAAAGAATGCTTTCCCGGCGCTACGGTACGATCAGCGTGAGCTGAAGCCTGAATCAACATCGCGCGTACAGCGCTTCGCGAAATGCATATCGCCTGCGGGCGCGGCAACCTATACGGACGGATCTTGCCCAGCTGACGCACGGGCCAGCGAAGTGTCGGTGACGCCTGATGTCAACTTAGCCGAGGGGATGTCCCAGGATGCCAGGCAGGCGTCGATGCGCCGGAACAGCGCCATCGCCCAATCCGTCCTAGAGCATGAACGCCAGGTGGCGATGAATGTCGACAGCTCCTCCACGGAGTGCGCTCAGCTCAATGCGTTGATTGCCTCAATCGACGCGGCCGCTCGCCAACCTCAGTCTGGCCTTGAACAGGACCGACTCAAGGACCAGCGCAGGCGCGCGAGAGACCGGCAGTTCGCCCTGCATTGCAGATGACCTTCGAAGGCAGAAGGCGGCCAAAAAACGGACCTTCTCAAGATCCTTAGGGTGCAGTGCATCTCCGATGAACAACTTCCCTGCGTTTGGGTTGCTGCTGGCGTTCGCGGCCGCGGCGCTGTTGCTCGCCGCCTTGGTCATCGTTGGCTGCCTTATCGCTGCGGCAATGTATCCCCGCGGCCATCCGTCGGCAGACCGATTGCGAGCGTTCGCCGGGCGCTTGCCTCGCCTGGTCGCCCGTGGCGTGATGCTTCTTGACGGGTTCGCCTTCGTACTCGTCTTGGCGATGTTCGCGGTTCTGACAGTAGTCTTTTCCTGACCTCGCCAGCTAGGACGGAATGCGGCCAAAACCGGTCGCTCACTGCTGCGGCAAGATCTGTAGGAAGCCGATCAACAACACAATAGAAAATCGATGAAAACAGAGCCGAAAGCTGCTCCGCCATTGCAGGCAGAGAAGGACTTCCGAGCATTCCTACGGAAGCAAGGACTGCTGCTCAAGTCCATGAAGCTATGCGACGCATGGCCTGCGGTACTGGAATTTCACCGCGAGTCGGTTGATAAATATTCGGTTTTGACCCCGGAAGGCGAAGGGGTCACATTCGATGCGCATCTTGGGACGGCAGACAGGGGAGTTCGATTTGAAGTCGCGATCAATCGTCTTTTTCGCCTCTTGCCAGAAGATGCGTCGGCGGGCCGGTGGCCCGCTGTACGACTGTCTCTTCGCTTGCAGTACACGCTGGATATGACGGGAATCCAGTATTTGAATCGACACCAAGCCTATGGGGTCGGTCAGGCATTTGTGAGTTGGTCGGATGCCTCACTCAATGAGTTCGTGCAACAGGTGGAAGCGAGTGACGCATTCATGACCTTTCGTCAGGCCGCACCGATCGAAGTCCGCCTTTCGGCCGATCCGTGTAGCTACTCACGACTGGAACCCACGCCCGATCCGACGAGAGGGCTTTGGTGGGGTGTTTTCGGAACCTGAGGACGGTATCCTCTGCAGCGAAGAGGATGATCAATGTGAGCCTCTCTTCCATTTCGGTCATCGGCCAGGACCGGACCTTGGTGGCTGGGGGCAGAATTTGTTCCAAGGCAGCCGTTTCAGGTGGGCACGAGATGAAATTTCGAATCGAACACATCTTTCAACAGCAACGCCCTGTGTCGCTCTTTGCTCGACAGCTCGAGCCGGGTGAGTTTGCTATCTCTGAGAGGTCTCGCCTTGGCGGAGTGCCCATAAAGCCTTACCTCTCCCAACCTCGGGCGCTGACCGCAGATGGGCAACCGGACATGACGGTCTTCACGTTTGTGCTCGCCACCGCCAACGACTTGCCGAGGCTTCAGGTAGGCCAAGATGCTGAACTCGAAGAAGCGTGACGCGTCCCGGCCAAAAGCGGAACTACGCCATGGCTCTTCAGTTTTGCCTCCGTACTCGTTTTCCACAGCTCCCAACCCGGAACAGTCTCGCTCGGTAGCAGACGTAGCGCCCGATACAAGCCCGCGCGTCGCGCCGACGGCGAACTGACCAGACCTACTATGCCCGATCTACTATCGTTCTCTGAAATTCAACAGCAGATGAGGGTGCATTGGGCGGACGCGCTGACAAAGTTTCCCGAATTCGAGGTCTACATTCCTTCGGCACCCCGACAGGAAGCCGCGATTCGACTACTCGACTCCATTGAGTCGGAGTTTGAGAGTCGACTGCCTCTGTCGTTCCGGGAGGCGGCCTTACAGTGGGACTTGAGTCGCCTTGAACTGGGCTGCTTTGGCTTTGCAACCGATGGCGACTACCTTGCCCGACTACTGCAACTCAATGCCGCTGTCCCCGGCTTGGAATGGTGGGGCGACCGAGACGAGCCAGCGAGACAAGCGGACCTACTTGCGATTGCACACGGCGACCCGTTCATGGTGCTGCTTGATATGAAATCCGGCGCAATCTACGCCCATGCCGTCGATGATGGCTCGGCAAACACTCAGTGGGTGGCACCTTCGCTGGACACGTTCTTGCGAGCCGCAGGTACGTGCTACCTTCAGGCAGAAGCTGCCGGAGACCATGACGGATTCGCGGACAGTTTGGTGACAAAGATGGCCTCGCCACCCGCCCGACCATTCTGGCGAGAACTTGTAGCGATGTGGGCCTGAGGCGGCTCGCGGCCAAAAGCGGGCTTCGGCGGAAGTTACTGGTTTGAGGTTTGCGTTGGTTGGCACGCAGTGTCATGAAGGGCCCTGAGCAATCAGCTTGCCGTCTACGGGACATATGGCTTGCCAGCTTCCCCGGGAGACGCTGGGGACGAAATATCGAACATCCGACTGAAGTCGCAACACTCTTGCGAAAGCATCACGACCGACGAGATCAGCGTGCTCCTCTGGTCGCCCTTGTACATGGCCACGTAGGTCATCTCGGGCGGCGCGGGCGTGCAGGGAATTTCCATCAGGGAACCATTGGCCACCATGGGTGCCATGCACTCCCGCGGCATGCAGCCGATGCCCAGGCCGGACATGGTCAGCCCCATCATCGCCACGAGGTTGTTCACGATGATGACGTCGCTCGGCTTCACGCCGAGCGCCTTCATCCAGCCGTTGAGCGCGGTGCCGGCACCTGTCTTGCTCCCCTGAAGCAGCAGCCGCCGCGACGCTAGTTCATGCAGCCTGAAGCGCTTGCCCGGCTCGACGAAGCCGGGCTTGCACATCCAGACGCTGGAGAACCGGCCCACCACGTGGCTCGGCAGATGCGCCTCCGCGAACACGTCGGGCACCAGCACGAGGTCGAGCTCGTCCGCCAGCAACTTGTCCTTCAGGTTGCCGCTAGAGTCCACGTCGGGCTCGATGGTGACCTTCGGGTAGTAGCGCTGGATGGCCTCCACCAGCCGGTGCAACCACGTCATGGCGGTGAGCTCGGTCACGCCAATGCGCACGCGGCGTTCGATGACTTCGGACTTGCCGATCTGGTCGATGGCCGCATCCCTCTGTTCGAGCAGCTTCTTGGCTAGCACGAACATTTCCTCGCCCTTTTCCGTGAGGCGCGCGGTGCGCTGTGTGCGGTCGAAGAGTTCCAGGTCGAAGCCGGCTTCGAGTTCGTGCACGCGTTTAGACACGGCGGAAGTCGAGGTGTGCAGCTTGTGGGCTGCCTGCGAAAAGCCGCCCGCCTGCACGACCCAATAGAGGGCTTCCAGCTGTTTGAACGTCAACATGGTCAGGCCAAACCCTTATTGGTTTCCTTTTTTTCCACAGAACCGCCAGAAAAAATTCGCTTTTTGAAATTTTAGGCAACTTTCACAATCGCGCCATCGAACTTGATGTTGAGGGCTGTGTCCATGGTTGCTTCCAGTTTTGCCGTTCATCCCGCGCCGCCTGCGGCTCCGCCGGAAATGCTGGCCGCGTTCGAGAAAGTGGCCACCCCCCACATCAGCGACAACCTTCAACGCCTGAACGGCATCGTCGGCTTGCAACGCTTCCACAGGCAGCGCAAGCTGGTGGGCACGGCAATCACGGTCAAGACGCGTCCCGGGGACAACCTGCTGATCTACAAGGCCCTCATGGACGCCGCCCCGGGCCACGTGCTGGTGGTCGATGGCGGCTGCGACACGACCAATGCTCTGGTCGGAGAACTCATCATGCTTTACGCCCAACAGCGCGGTTGCAGCGGCATCGTCGTCGATGGCGCCATCCGTGATGCCGCGGCCTTCCACGATGCCGACTTTCCCTGCTATGCGCGCGCCGCCATTCACAGGGGCCCCTACAAAAACGGCCCCGGCGCGGTCAACGTGCCCGTGTGTGTGGGGGGTCAGATCGTGCATCCCGGCGACATCGTGGTGGGCGACGAGGACGGCATCGTGACTTTTGCGCAGGCCGACGTGGCACGCCTGCTCGATGCCGTGGCCCAGACCGAGCGCTTCGAGGCCGCCATCAAGGCCGAGATTGCCAACGGCAAGGTGGAGCAGTCGTGGCTCACCAAGGCATTTGCACCGCACGGGCTTTGAACCCGTCGAGCGCCTTTCTTTTCACATTTTCGGAGAGCATTGTGAACACCCTGTTGGCCCAACGCCTTGACGGCGTCAAACCCTCGCCCAGCATGGCGGCGAAGACGCGCGTCGATGCCATGCGCGCGGCCGGCCGCCGCATCGTCGACTTCACCATCGGCGAACCGGACTTCCCGACACCACCCCACATCGTCGAAGGCGGGGTGGCGGCCCTGCTGGCCGGACAGACGCGCTACACGGCCTCCAACGGCACGCCGGCCCTGCGCCAGGCCATCGCCGACAAGCTTCTGCGCGAGAACGCGCTGGCATACAGGCCCGAGCACATCGCCGTGGGCAACGGAGCCAAGCACATCATCTACAACGCCTTTGCTGCCACGCTGAACGAAGGCGACGAAGTGATCGTTCCCGCGCCCTATTGGGTCTCCTACCCGGACATGGTGGCGCTGCATGGCGGCACGCCGGTGGTGGTGCCCAGCAGCGGTGCCCAGAGCTTCAAGCTGACGCCTCCCGCGCTCGAGGCGGCCATCACGGCCCGCACGCGGTGGCTGGTGCTCAATACGCCCAACAATCCCACGGGCGCGGTCTACACCCGCGACGAATTGACCGCACTCGGCGCGGTGCTCAATCGCCACCCGCAGGTCTGGCTGATGACCGACGAGATCTACGAGCACTTCGTCTACGGCGGCGCGGCGCATGTGGCGCCTTTGAACGTCCTGCCCGGACTGGCCGAGCGCACGCTGGTGATCAACGGCGTCTCCAAGGCCTATGCCATGACGGGCTGGCGCATCGGCTACGGCGCGGGACCTGCGGCGCTGATCAAGGCCATCACGCTACTGCTGTCGCAGAGCACCTCATGCCCGAGCTCGATGAGCCAGGCCGCCGCGGCGATCGCGCTCGACGGGCCGCAGCACACCGTGACCGAGGCCGCGGCACTTTTCGAAGCACGCAGGGACCGCATGGTGCAGATGCTGCAGGCGCTCCCGGGTTTCAGTTGCGCGCCACCCGACGGCGCGTTCTATGTGTTTCCCAGCGTGGCCGGCCTGCTCGGACGGCGCACGCGAGCGGGGCAGCTTCTTGCTACGGATGTCGACGTGGTGCTCTACCTGCTGGAGCACGCCGGCGTGGCCGCGATCGACGGAAACTCTTACGGCATGCCCGGGCACCTGCGCATGTCTTTCGCCACCGGCATCGACGTGATCGAGCAAGGTGGCCGCCTGCTGCAGGCCGCTCTGGCCGATCTGTCCTGAAGTCTTACCGTTTCTGCAACCCTCCTGGAGTAGACCCATGAAGAAGATCGCATCGACGCTCATCGCCGGCGCCTGCCTGGCATTGCTGGCCAACCTGGCGTGCGCAGACCAGCTCGCCGACATCAAGTCCAAGGGTGTGCTCGTGTGCGGCACCCTTGGCACGGCGGAGCCGTTCAGTTTCTCCAACGCGCAGACCCGGGAGGTGGAAGGCTACGACGTCGACTTCTGCAAGGCACTGGCCAAGTCGCTAGGCGTCAAGCTGGAGTTGAAGCTCATCTCGGTGGCCGCGCGCATTCCCGAACTGCAGCAAGGCCGTGTCGATGCGGTGATCGCCAACCTGGGCTGGAGCGCCGAGCGCGCCGAGCAGATCGCCTTCAGCCATCAGTACTTCGCCAGCGAACAGAAGGTGGCTACCCGCAAGGACAGCGGCTTCACCACGCTGAAGGACCTGAGCGGCAAACGCGTGAGCGCGGTGAAGGGCTCCAGCTCGGAGTTGCTGGTGCGCAAGATGATTCCGGGTGCGACCACCATCACCTTCCAGGACCCGCCGAACGCGTTCCTGGCCATGCAGCAGGGCAAGGCGGACGGGTTTGCGGTCTCCGAACTGAACCTTGTGAAGTTCCGCCAGCAATCCGAGAGCACCGTGCCCATTGTGATGCTGGAGCCCTCGCTGGCGCTGGAGCCCTGGGGCATCG
Source organism: Variovorax sp. VRV01 (assembly GCF_014852545.1). Lineage (NCBI taxonomy): Bacteria > Pseudomonadati > Pseudomonadota > Betaproteobacteria > Burkholderiales > Comamonadaceae > Variovorax > Variovorax sp. VRV01. Next base: position 5,054 of record NZ_JACVBS010000039.1, on the reverse strand, counting down.
GCATGCGCAAGGAAGAGACGGCGTTCATCAAGCAGGTGAACGCCACGCTCGAGGCCATGGAGAAGTCCGGCGAAGCGCAGCAGATTTTCAACAAGTGGCTGGGCACCGGCACTTCGTACAAGATGCAGCGCGGATTCAAGGTCGAGCCGATCAAGGGCTGACCGGCGCCATGCAACGAGGTGCACGCCATGGGTAGCAAGCTCGACTTCTCCGTTCTGTTGCGGGGCGATTATCCGCAGTGGATATGGCATGGCGTGCTCACGATGTTCGAGCTCACACTGGCGGCATGGCTGTTTGCCATGGCGCTGGGTACGGTGCTCGCCGTGGTGCGCATGTCGGACAACCGCGTGACGAAGGCTTGCGTGGCGAGCTATGTGGAGTACCACCAGAACGTGCCGATGCTGGTGCAGGTCTTCCTGTGGTACTTCGGCATGCCGGCGCTGCTGCCGCATGCGGCGCAGCAATGGCTCAATGCGCACAACAGCGAGTTCCTGCTGGCCTTTGTCGCTATCGGCCTGTGCATGGCGGCCTATGTGTCCGAAGGGCTGCGCGGCGGCATCCGCTCGATTCCCAAGTCGCAACTGGAGGCCGCCCGTGCCATGGGCCTTACGTACCTGCAGGCTTCGCGCCTGGTGGTGTTGCCGCAGGCGCTGCGCATCGCATTGCCCACGCTGGTGAGCTACACGGTGCTGCTGTTCAAGAACACAAGCCTCGCCATGACGGTGGGGGTGGCGGAGTTGACCTACGCCACGCGCGAGATCGAGAGCCAGTCTTTCAAGACGGTGGAGGTGTACCTGCTCTCGACGGTCATCTACCTGGGCGTGTCGCTGCTGATCATGACGGCCGGCGCCGGCCTGGAAAAACGCTACCGCATCCGCACGAGGTAAGCCGTGGACAGCATTCTTCACATCCTGCGCGAGTACGGCATGCTGCTGCTCGTCGGCCAGTACCCGAACGGTCCGCTTGGCGGGCTGGCGATCACGCTGGTGCTCTCCGTGCTCGGCCTCGCGCTCGCCTTTCCGTTGGGCGTGGCCATCGCGCTTTTGCGCGCGAGCGCGTTTGCGTGGCTGCGCTTTCCTGCCGCGGCGGTGATCTACGTGGTTCGCGGCGTGCCGCTGCTCATGTTCATCTTCTGGGTGTACTTCTTCGTTCCGGTGCTGACGGGGCGCACGGTCAGCGGATTCACGACGATGGTGATCACGCTGGTGATCTACCAGGCGGCGTACCTGGCCGAGATCGTGCGCGCGGGCATCGAGGGCCTGCCGGGCGGGCAGACCGAAGCGGCGCGCGCCGTGGGGCTGAACTACCGCCAGACCATGACGAAGGTGGTGCTCCCGCAGGCGCTCTACAACATGGTGCCGGCGCTGGTGAGCCAGTTCGTCTCCACCATCAAGGAAACCTCGCTGGGCTACGTGATCAGCGTGAACGAGGTGACCTTCGCGGCTAACCAGATCAACAGCTCTCTAATGACGCAGCCGTTCCAGGTGTACTTCGTTCTCGCGGCCATCTACTTCTGTCTGTGCTTCTCGCTCACGCGGCTGGCACGCTGGCTCGAGCGCCGCATCACCAGGCGGCGCGAAGGAAGCTACAGGGCCGCGCCCACCGCTGTCGCCGCCACCACGTCTGTCACCTCCCCGCCCATCGTTCCCAAGCAGGCCGCATGATCATGTCTTCCAGCAAAACGCCCCTCATCGCCTTCGATCTCGTGAACAAGTGGTATGGCGACTACCGCGCGCTGAACGACATCAGCGCGGAGGTCCGCAAGGGCGAGGTCGTGGTGGTGTGCGGGCCCTCGGGCTCGGGCAAGTCGACGCTGATACGCACGGTGAACCGACTGGAGAACATCCAGGGCGGAACCATTCGCTTCGACGGGCAGGACGTGCACGCGCCATCGGTCGACCTGAACAGCTTCCGCAGCCAAGTGGGCTTCGTGTTCCAGAGCTTCAACCTTTTTCCGCACCTGTCGGTGGCGCAGAACATCATGCTCGGCCCGGTGACGGTTCGAAAGCACAAGCGCGCGCAGGCACGCGCCCGCGCGCTGGAACTGCTCGAGCGCGTGGGCCTGGCTTCGAAGGCTGATGCGTTTCCTGGCCAGCTGTCCGGTGGCCAGCAGCAGCGCGTGGCCATCGCGCGCGCGCTGGCCATGGACCCACCGGCGATGCTGTTCGACGAACCCACCAGCGCGCTCGACCCTGAGATGGTGGGCGAGGTGCTGCAGGTGATGAAGTCGCTGGCGCGCGACGGCATGACGATGATGTGCGTGACGCACGAGATGAACTTCGCACGCGAAGTTGCCGACCGAGTCTGGTTCATGGACCAGGGCTGCCTGGTGGAAGCGGGCGTGCCGGGTGATTTCTTCTCGAAGCCGCGCAGCGAACGAGCCCGCAAATTCCTTGCGGATTTGCGCTCGCACTAACTTGCGCCGGCGCATTCAGAACCCACGCGGGGCTGCTACCTACAAGACGGAGACAAGCATGACAGCAGAAGTTCAAACCAGAATGGATCGCAGACGGGCGATTTCGCTCGCCATGGGCCTTGTGATGACCCATGCGGACGTTTACGCGCAAGGCACGTTTCCGACCCGGGCCATCACAATGGTCGTTGGCTGGCCCGCAGGGGGCCCGGCCGACAACGTGGCTCGACTGATCGCAACGCAGATGTCGCGCATCCTGGGCCAGCAGATCATCATTGACAACCGACCGGGCGCGGGTGGCAACGTCGGCTCCGACCTTGCGGCGAGGTCAAAGCCGGACGGGTACACAATTCTGTTGGCGACGGTGGCGTCCCACGGCTGGAACCCAGTTCTTTATTCGACCTTGGGTTACAAGCCGATTGAAGACTTCGCGCCTATTGGGCTCATCAATACCTCTCCCGGCACACTCCTTGTGTCCGCAGGATCGGCCTACAAATCAGTGGAAGGGCTTGTTCAAGCAGCCAAGGCGAATCCTGGAAAGTTGAACTATGGGTCCGCCGGCGTCGGTTCGTCGCAGCACATGGCGGCTGCGATGTTCAAGAAGCTCGCGGGAATAGATGTCGCCCACATCCCGTTCAAAGGCACTGCGCCTGCCCTGACGGAGCTGATGGCCGGCCGGGTGGACATGGTCATCACCACCGGCGCGATTCCTTTCGTGCGCTCGGGCAAGCTTCGTGCGCTGGCCGTCGCGGCCCATCGCCGACTACCGGCTTGCCGGACGTCCCGACCTTCGAGCAGATAGGGGTGACAGGCTTCTTTACCGACAACTGGTATGGCCTCACGGCCCCCGCAAAGACGCCCCTGCCCATTCTGGAAACGTTGAATGCCGCACTGGCCAAGGCGCTGGTGGATCCAGAAGTACAAAGGCAGTTTGTTGAGCAAGGCGCGTTCCCTGCTGAGCCGATGTCGGTTGACAGCTTTTGGGGATACGTCAAAAAGCAGATGCCCGAAGCTGCAGAATTTGTGCTGGCCTCAGGCGCGAAGCTGGAGTGAATTTCTAACGCAGTCTCAGGAGTCCATGGCTTCCAGGCTCTGCCAACTTGTGCAGTGCGTCGCTGGTTGCACGCAGTTCGATGGGTACAGCCCAGATTGCCGGCTAGTGCCCGTGGTGGCGGGCTCATTTCACCAAACCGATTCGAACGAAGGGAGCTTCGAATTGGCTTCCATGCGAGCTTTTGCGAAGGCGCTAATGTCGCTGGCCTGAGCACATTGGGTGCCCGCTTTGGAGAGATGTGTATAGCCGCTTTGGGCCCTTTGCTCCGGCCCGGCGTGAGGCTACAGTCGGCCAGGAGCGGACATCTGCGAGTCCCCTCTGGACGGGCCTTTTGACGAGAGAGAGAAGAACCATGAGCTACTACACCCGCTTAGAACTGCAATGGGACGATGCCGACCACGCGTCTGGAAGTCTTACGCCTCAACTGATTGCCGAAGCGGCCGAGAGCTTTGTTGTCAGCAACGGTTGGTCTCTGGATGTCCTCAAAGACCTGCAGGCGTCAGCCGAAGGAAAAGGGCTCAATCGCCCGGGCTACAACTCCATCTATACGGAATCTTTGATAGCAATGCTTCGAGAAGTCTCGCTGGCGTTCCCAGCGGTCACGTTCTTTGCGCGCGGTGTCGGCGAAGAAATGTTCGACACATGGGGTCGTGATTTTCGCGCTGGCGAAGTCCATCGGGAATTTGGTCCCTTTGAGGCAGCGGAGTAGTCTGCTCCCGGCCCACAACCGGCCGTTCGCCAGGCCCTCTGAGTCCTTCATGAGCCCTCATTCAGAAAATATGAACCGTTGGATTCCGATTTCTCGTGACGAGCTGGGGGAGTTGGTGTCCGCCCTGCGGTGCGACTTATCATCCTAAAAAAACACTCACCATCCAGCACACCAATGTTCATTCGAACTCCTTCGTTGCTCTGTCTTATCGCGATGAGCCTGGTTTCCGGCTGCGCGTTCCACCAACAACCATACGTGACGGACGAAGTAAGCAGTGTCCCTTTGCGCGAAACCAGTGTCTTTAGCGTCGACTTCGAAAGAGGCTACGTAGGCGGTCCTCAAGCTATTCAAATCACGCATGTCGATGGAAAGGAAATGCCGGCGGCGCAGGTTGGCTACCCAGTTTGGGTTCGAGTCCTTCCAGGCAACCACGTCTTTGATACGAGGCAGTGCACGAGTGTCTTGTCGACGCCCTTAATCAAAACTACCTGCGTCAAGCAGCGCTACACATTGGATATGCAGCGACTGCATGTTTATGCCTTCAATCATCAAACTCGCGAGATAAGAGATCTCGGAGAGCGGCCGAACTATGCCGTCGCACTGGGGGTTGATGGGCAGAAAAAATATCCAGTGAAATTCGACTAAGCGTTTTCAGTCCCGCGCAATAGGCCACGGTGGAGCTTGCACCAACAGTGTGATTTCGGGGCGATCCTGGCGCAGACTGCCGCGAGCGAGGCCTTCGACGGCAATCGGCCGAGGCCGTGTGGAAACGGCTTTGACTAGCGAGTATGCCGGACCCGCGCCCATGTGGGCGTCCTCGGCGCACCGAGTCATCCGGTGGTCCCGTTGCACAAACGCGCGGGTGGTTCGATCGAGCG
>NZ_JACVBS010000038.1:0-18094 GCF_014852545.1 Variovorax sp. VRV01 | reverse complement strand
AAGCCGCTCTCGCCGAAGGCGTAGTCGAAGCCGCCCTGGATGGCGGGCTTGAAGCCCTTGGTCTTGGCGTAGTCGTTCTTCCCGATCATGTCCTGGTCCTGACCGCGGAACTTGTAGTTGCTGGTCACGGAGATATTGGTGGTCAGCGGGGAAGCCGCAGGTGCGGGCGCATCGGCGGCTGGTTGCGCGAGGGCCGCGCCGGGCAGCACGAGGACGGCGGCGATCAGAACGGGAAGGGCGAGCACCGAGGAGGCGGCGCGGATCGATCTTTGCATCGGGAGGACTCGGGGATGAATGGAGAGCGAAAGCGTAGGAGGGCGCGTATCAAAGCCGTGTAAAGACTGAGGGCCGCTGCGCAAAAAAACTGCAGATGCGGTGTGCGTGCAGAATCCGGATCGCTTCGCCGCGCGCGTCCCGCCCAGGCAACGTCAACCTTCCGCAAACACCATGTCCTTGCCCGAAACTGGCGACCACGACCGCCGACTGGACGAGTCGCTGCTGCGCTCGCTCCATGCGCTGCTGAGCGAGGCCAGCGTGTCGCAGGCCGCGGCAAAGCTGGGCGTCGCGCAGTCTGCGCTGAGCCGCCACCTCAAGGTGCTGCGCCAGCTCACCGGCGACGAACTGCTGGTGCGCGTGGGCAACCGCATGGTGCTCACCGAGCGCGCGCAGGCGCTGGCTGCGCCCACGCGGCGCATCCTCTCCGACATGTCGCTGCTCACTGCCGAGGCCGGGCCCGTCGCGCCGCACGAACTGCGCCAGAGCTTCCGCATCGCAACCTACGACTTCCTGCCGCGGCAGTTCTTTGCCGACATCGCCGAGCGGGTGGCGCGGCAGGCGCCCGAGTGCGACGTGGTCATCCGCGGCCTGGGCTCGCGCTTCGAGCACTACCGCCAGCTCGCGGACGGCGAGGTCGACATGGTCATCACCATCTGGCCCGAGCTGCCCGGGCACCTGCGCGCCGCGAGCCTGCTGACCGAGCCGATGGTCTGCCTGATGCGCGAAGGCCATCCGCTGGCGAAGGCGCCGATGACCCTCGAGGACTACCGCAAGGCGCGGCACCTGTCCTCGCTCGAGCACGTGCCGGGGCAGGGCACCATCATCGACGCGCAGCTCGCTGAACTCGGCGTGTCGGTCCGTACGGCGATGCACACCCAGTTCCTCGGCGTGGCACCGGCCATCCTTGCACGCACCGACCTCGTCTTCACCACCGGCCGCCTGCTGGCCGAGGACTTCGCGCGGCAGTATCCGCTGGCGATCGTGCCGTTCCCCGCAAAGATCAAGCCGCACCGCTACCGCCTCGTGTGGCACGAGCGCACGCACAAGAACCAGGCCATGCGCTGGCTGCGCGGCGAACTGACCGCGGCCGCGCGCGAGCTGGCGCATCGGCCGAGGTCATGACGGCGCTGTCATAACCCGCTGCACAGCGCTGTGCTGGGCGCGGGCGGGGGGCGTCGCTATCGTTTCCGCCCATGCCGAACCTTTCCTCTTCCGTGCCGGTACGCCCAGACCTGCTCGCCCGCCTGCCGAAGACCGATCTTCACTTCCACATGGCCGGCACGCTGCGTCCGGCCACGCTGGCCGCGCTGGCGCGCCGGTACGACCTGCCGCTGCCGCGCCCGGTCGAGACGCTCTATGCCTATCGCGACTTCTACGACTTCATCGACGTGCTGCGCATCGCCGCGCAGGCGGTGCGCACCAGCGCCGACTTCGAGCGTGTGGCCTACGAGGCCGTGGAGGATGCGGCGCGCGGCAGCAACGCGCGCCATGTCGAGCTGTCGTTCAACCCGCAGTACTTCATGCCTGCCGGCGTGCCGTATCGCGTGCAAATCGAAGGGCTGGCCGCCGGCCTGCACGCCGCGCGCCGCGACTTCGGCTGCTCGGGCCTGCTGATCGCCTCCTTCGACCGCGGCCTTCCGCTCGACAGCGCCGAACGCGCGATGGACGACATCCTCGGACTGCGCTCGGACCTCGTGGTCGGCGTGGGCCTCGACGGCCCCGAGGGCGCAGGCCCCCCGGCGAAGTTCGCCGCCCTGTTCGGGCGCGCCGGCCGGGCCGGCCTGAAGCGCACCGCCCACGTGTGCGAGGACAACCAGACGCTCGACGAGGCGCCGCCTTCCAACGTGGACGACTGCATCCGCCTGCTGGGCTGCGAGCGGCTCGACCACGGCTACAACCTGCTCGCCGGCGAAGGCGACTTGCAACGTGCGCGCGATCGCGGCATCTGGTTCTGCGTCTGCGGCATCACGAGCGTGGTGCGCAACCAGCGGCGGCGTCTCGACAGCGTGAAGCGCATGGTCGAGGCGGGCCTGCCGGTCAGCCTCAACACGGACGATCCCGCCATGTTTCACACCGACCTGACGCACACCTACGCCACCGTGCTCGAGGGCTGCGGTTGGGGCTGGCCGCAGGCGCGTGCCTTCAGCCTCGCGGGCGTGGACGCCTGCTGGCTCGACGATTTCGCCAAGCGGAGCTTGCGCGAGGAGTTCGAGCGGGAGATCGCCGAGCTCGAGCGGGAGCAGGGCGAGCAAGCCGCTTCGCTGGAAACAAACCGCGACTGAAAGCACGACACACCATGTACCTCGACATCGCACGCCGCCGCGCATTGCTTGCCGCACTGGCCTTCGCCTCATGCGGCACCGCCGCCATCGCCGAGCCCGCCTGGCCCGCGCGCCCGATCACCCTGATCGTGCCCTACGGCGCCGGCGGCAACGTCGACGTCATGGCGCGCTGGATCGGTCCCGAGCTGTCGGCCCGCCTGGGGCAGCCGGTGGTGATCGAGAACGTCTCGGGTGCCGGCGGCGTCATCGGCACCGAGAAGGCAGTGCGCGCGAAGCCCGATGGCTACACCCTGCTGCTGTCGGTCGAGAGCACGGTCGTGATCGCGAAGATGGTGACGCCTTCCACCGTGCGCTACGACGGCCTCGCGGACCTCGTGCCCGTCACCCTGCTCGGCTCCCAGCCACTGGCACTGGCGGGCAAGCCCGCACTGCAGCCGAAGACGGCCGAGGCGCTCTATGCCGAGCTGAAGTCGGCGCCCGGGAAGTTCAGCTATGCGAGTTCCGGCGTCGGCACCTCGCTGCACCTGGGCGGTGAACTGCTGAAGCAGCAGGGCGGTGTGGACATGGTCCACGTGCCCTACCGCGCGGGCGTGCAGATCGTCAGCGACCTGAGCGGCAACCAGCTCGACCTCGCGGTGCTGCCCCTGTCGATGGTGATCCAGCAGGCGCGCTCGGGCAAGCTGCGCGTGTATGGCGTGATGTCGGACAAGGCATCGGCCGCCATGCCCGAAGCGTTGCCTCTCGCAGGCGTGCCGGCCTGGCGCGGCGCCGAGGTGTCCGTGTGGCAGGGCATCTTCGCGCCCAAGGGGACGCCGCCCCGGATCGTCGCGCAACTGCACAGCGCACTGGCACAGGTGCTCGCGAACCCGGGCGTGCGGAAGAACTTCGAGGACGGCGGCGTCACGCCGCTGGGAGCCGGGCCGAAGGAGTTCGCCGACTTCCTCCAGGGCGAGGCGGCGAAGTTCAGCGCGATCGTCGCGAAGGGGAACATCCGGGCCGAGTAGAAGCGGGGCGTGAGCCGCCGATTCTCGCCATGGCGCTGCGCGCGGGCACCGTCATCGCGACCACGCCCGCCACGATGCATGCGAGCCCGGCCCACGCGGTGGGCGAGAGCACCTCGCCGAGGAACGCCACGCCGATCATCACGCCGACGGGCACGCGCAGGTACGCTTGCGCGGCGGTCGACATCGGCCCGAGCGTCTTGATCAGCCGGAAGTAGATCGTGAAGGCGAGGGCCGTGGAGAGCACCGCGAGCGCGAACACGGCGGCCATCGACGCGGCCGAAGGCGCCAGCGTCCACGGCCGGTCGATCGCGAGGCTCGCGGGCAGCAGCATCGCCGCACCGCAGAGCAGCGAGCCCCCGGCCGGCACCATCGGATCGAGTCCCTTGAACACGCGGCCGAACATCGCCGCGCAGCCATAGCAGACGGCCGCCGCCACCAGCCCGAGCTGCGCGAGCAGCGAATGCCCGAGGCCGTGCAGCGCCTCGAAGCCGACGATCAGGCAGATGCCCGCGAGGCCCGCCGCCACGCCGAAGAGCCGGCGCAGCGTCGGCTTCTCCGCACCGCCCATGCCCAGGCCCAGCAGGAAGATGAAGATCGGCGAGGTCGAGTTGAGGATGGTTGCGAGCCCGGCGTCCACGCTGCGCTCCGCCCACGCGATGAGCGTGAAAGGCAGCACGCTGTTGAGGCAGGCCTGCAGCGCGAAGCGGCGCCACATCGCAGGCTCCCGCGGCAGCCGCACGCCGCGCAGGCGCAGCAGCCCGAGCAGCAGCAAGCCGGCGATCAGGGTGCGCGCCGCGATCAGCGTCACGGGCGGCAGCGTCTGCACGCCGATCTTGATGAAGGTGTACGAGGCGCCCCAGCAGGTGGCGAGTACCGCGAGCAGCATCCATTCGAAGGCGATGCGGGGTGGCGGCTTGGCGGCGGCTGCAGCGAGTGTGGTCGTTGGCATGATGCGCAGATCATCGAGAGTTCGCGGGACGGACACTTCGGCCTGCAACGAAACGTGCGCGTGATGACCGCGGGCCCGAATCTGGGTACGCTGCGCACGGCCCCGATCTCTTTGCATTCAACGCACGACCGACTCCCTATGCCTTCGCTCCTGATCCGCAATGTGCGCCCCATGGGTGCTTCCCCCGTCGATGTGCTGGTGCGCGATGGCCGCGTCGCAGAAACCGGCGCCGCGCTTCCTGCGCCCGCCGATGCCGCCGTCGAGGAGGGCGGCGGCGCGCTGCTGCTGCCCGGCCTGGTCGAAGGCCACACCCATCTCGACAAGACGCTGTGGGGCATGGACTGGTACCGCAACGAGGTCGGCGCCAATCTCATCGACAAGATCGAGAACGAGCGCGCCTTCCGGCATGCGAGCGGACACGACGCGGCCGCGCAGTCGCTGGTGCTGGCCAAGGCTTTCCTCGCGCTCGGCACCACGCGGCTGCGCACGCATGTGGACGTCGACACGCAGGCGGGCCTGCGCCATCTCGAAGGCACGCTGCGCACGCGGCAAGCCCTGCGCGACGTGCAGCAGATCCAGGTGGTCGCGTTCCCGCAGTCCGGCCTGCTGGGCCGGCCGGGCACGGCCGAACTGCTCGCGCAGGCGCTCGTGCAGGGTGCCGATGTGCTGGGCGGCCTCGACCCCTGCGCGATCGACCGCGACCCGGTGCGCTCGCTCGATGTGCTGTTCGGCATCGCCGACAGGCACCAGCGCCCGCTCGACATCCACCTGCACGAGCCCGGTGCCATGGGTGCGTTCTCGCTCGAGCTGATCCTGCAGCGCACCGAGGCGCTGGGCATGCAGGGCAAGGTCGCGGTGAGCCACGGCTTCTGCCTGGGCGACCTGGGCGAGCGCGAGCGCGACGTGCTGCTCGCGCGCATGGCCAGGCTCGGCGTGGTGCTGGTCACCAGCGCGCCGCCATCGCGCAGCGTGCCGCCGCTCATGGCCTGCCGCAAGGCCGGCGTGACGGTGCTCGGCGGCAACGACGGCATCCGCGACACCTGGTCGCCCTACGGCAAACCCGACATGCTGGAGCGCGCGATGCTGATCGGCATGCGCTACAACCTGCGCCGCGACGACGAGATCGACGTGGCGCTCGACACCGTCACCCACGCCGGCGCGCGCGGCTGCGGCTTCGAGGCCTATGGCCTGGAGGCCGGCTGCCGTGCCGACCTGGTGCTGGTCGATGCGCAGACACCGGCGCAGGCCGTGGTCTCGCGGCCGGTGCGCAGGCTGGTGGTGGCGGGCGGCCGTGTCGTGGCGCGCAGCGGCGTGCTGCAGGCCGAGGTGGTGTCCTTGTAGCCCGCACCGCCATGTGCGCCCTCGGCCTACGCAAAGGCCCGCTGCCGGCTGTAGAGCGCCCGCCCGAAGCCGGGAGAGGCTTCGCCGCAGATTCAATCCTCGAACGAAAGGCTTTCCATGCGCGCCAACGACAATTTGCTGTCCGGACCCATTGCCGATGAACTGACGCCGCTGGAAATTTCCCAGGCCGTCCTCCAGGGCGAAGAAAATCCGAACACCGCGCGGCCGCTCACGCCGCTCGAGCAGGCCGCCACGGGCATCGGAACAGGCAGCGGACAACGCTCGTCGCTCGGCCGCATCCTGTGCAGCCCCGCGGTGGCCTGGGGTGCCGCGGCCATGGCGGGCCTGGGCCTGCTCGCCGCGCTGGCCTATGCGAAGCGGGAGCCCACGCCCAGGCCCTGACGCCGCCGGCGAAGGCGGGCAACCAGAACCCGCCTCACTACACTGCTGCGGATGAGCCTTCCCCCTCCACCGCATCGCGTGCGAGAAGACCACCTCGTTTCCTACTTCCTGAGCGGCGATGCCATGCGCAGCCGCAGCGTGAGCGATGTGGTGCTGTCGGGCAGGGTCGATGTGCCTGCGCCTCCCGCGCGCCTGGTTGCGGATTGGGAGCGCGAGGTTTCCTCGCGGCTGGCGCTGGAGCCCGGCGATGTCGAGCCCTTGCCCCTGGCGCGTGCGCGTGCGCGCTGGCCGGACTACCGGCGCTGCGTGCAGGCCATGTCCGACTGGACCCGCGCCATCGGCGTGCCCGAAGCGCTCCTTGCCTCCAGCGAAGTCGCCCTCATGGCCTGCCGCGGCGCCAGCTACCACCATGACGGCGCGCAATACGGCGCCGCGGCCTTCTGCAATCTGTTCCTCTGCGAAGACAAGGAACTGGATGTGCACTTTCCGTTGACGGGCCACCGGATTCCGCTCGCCCGCGGCACGGTCCTGATGTTCGACACCGGCCAGCCGCACGCCGTCGTCGAGCGTGGCAGCAGCGGCTTCGACGCGGCCCGCTTCGCTCCCGGGCGCGACTGCACCCAGGTGTTCCTGAGTTGGGAGCTTCCGATCGAGGATGTGCATGTCGGGCGCGCGCTTCGCATTGCCTTCGACATCGACGCGCGAACCGCATCGCAGCTCGCAGACGAGCAGGTCCGCGTCAATGGCGAGCCGGCCAGCCTGTGCCCGGATTCCGGCCGGTGGCGGCGCCCCGGCTGAGCGACAGGCAGGCACACCGTCATCGCCGCTACATCGCGGTGTCACAGCTCTTTCTTAGGCTGGAGGCCCTCCAACCGCCTCGAAAAAAAAGGAGTGCCTCCATCCATGCATCCACGATTCATCCTGCGCGCGCCGCTCGCGCTGTCGGTACTGGCCCTTGCATTGACCGCCTGCGGCGGCGGTGATGGTGGAGGCGGCGGGGGCTTCAGCGGCGCTGCTGCCACGTCGGGCAATGCGCCTGGCTCGGACCCGACCCCTGCAGGCACGGCCGGCAAGACCGATGCAGCCTCGCCCGGCGCGGGCAACGAGCCCAGCGTGAGCTACGCGCCCTGACGCCCCATCGCATTCCGGCATCCTCAAGAATCAAGACGAACCCCGCCATGACCACACGCCGCAAGTTTCTCCAGACCGCGACCGGCTCCGGCATTGCCGCCGCCACGCTGGCCACTTTCCCACCCAGCATCCGCCGCGCGCTGGCCATCCCCGCGCACCATGAGACCGGCACCATCAAGGACGTCAAGCACGTCGTGCTGCTGATGCAGGAGAACCGCTCCTTCGACAGCTATTTCGGCACCTTCAAGGGCGTGCGCGGCTACGGCGACCGCTTTGCCGTGCCGGCACCCAACGGCAAGACCATCTTCCACCAGACCTACACCAAGACCACGCCGCCCAGCACCTACACGCCCTACCGGCTCGACGAAAGCAAGGGCAACGCGCAGCGCGCGGGCAGCACGCCGCACGGCTGGTCCGACTCGCAGGCCGCATGGGACCATGGCCGCATGTTCAAGTGGCCCGACGTCAAGAACCTGCTGTCGATGGGCTACTACGACACCGCCGAGGTGCCGTTCCAGCGCGCGCTGGCCGAGGCCTTCACGCTGTGCGACCACTACCACTGCGGCATGCACACCGGCACCATCGCGAATCGCCTGTTCTACTGGAGCGGCACCAATGGCCCGAACGGCATCAGCCCCGCCGACGGCAGCAAGGTGCAGCTCGCGGTGCTCAACAACCAGTTCAACGCGGGCAACGACATCGGCGCATCCACCGAAGGCTGGACCTGGACCACCTATGCCGACCGGCTCGAGAAGGCCGGTGTGAAATGGAAGGTCTACCAGAGCCTGATCGACAACTTCGGCTGCAACGAGATGATGAGCTTTCGCCACTGGCGCACCGCCATCGAGCAGATGCCGGCGGCGCGCCGCCCCGTCTACGTTCCCGCGACCGACATCACGCAGCCGGTCACCGCGGCCGGGCCGTTCTATGACCCGGCCATCGACGATGCGCTCAGCCCGCTCGCCAAGGGCTTCGGCAACACCATGCCGCAGGGCTTTCTCGAAACCTTCCGCGAGGACATCCGCAACGGCACCTTGCCTGCGGTGTCGTGGATCATTTCGCCGTCGGCCTACAGCGAGCACCCCGGACCATCGAGCCCGGCCAAGGGCGGCTGGTACGTGCAGGAAGTGCTGGACGCGCTGACCTCCAACCCCGAGGTCTGGAGCAAGACCGTGCTGCTCATCAACTTCGACGAGAACGACGGCTTCTTCGACCACCTGCCGTCGCCCGCGGTGCCCTCGCGCAACCCCGACGGCTCGCTGGCCGGCGCCACCACGCTGGCCGAGGCCGACACGGCCGTCGAGTACCACAACCACACGCCGGCCACGCCCAAGCAGCCCGCCATGGACGGCCGCCCCTACGGCCCCGGCCCGCGCGTGCCGATGTGGGTGGTCTCGCCCTGGAGCCGCGGCGGCTGGGTCAACTCGCAGGTCTGCGACCACACCTCCACGCTCATGTTTTTGGAGAAGTGCTTCGGCGTGGCCGAGCCGCAGATCAGCAAGTACCGCCGCGCCGTCTGCAGCGACCTCACGAGCGCCTTCAACTTCGAGCGCCCCAACGACGAACCGCTGCCCACGCTGGCCGGCCGCAAGACCAAGGCCGAGGCCGATGCGCTGACCGCTGCGCAGGAGGCGCTGCCGAAGATCGTCCCGGCGGCCGACGCCGACCTGCCGGTGCAGGCCACCGGCGTGCGCCCCTCGCGCGCGCTGCCTTACGAGCTGCACGCCAGTGCGCGCAGCGATGCGCTCAACGGCCGCGTCCAGCTGCTGTTTGCCAACAGCGGCCGGGCCGCCGCCGTGTTCCACGTCTACGACAAGCTGCACCTGTCGGACCGCCTGCCGCGCCGCTACGTGGTGGAGCCCGGCAAGCAGCTCGACGGTTACTGGAGCGCCATGGCCGACGATGCCGGTCTGTACGACCTGTGGGTGCTCGGCCCCAACGGCTTTCACCGCCAGTTCAAGGGCGACCTGAACCGGCTGCGCGCCGGCAGCGCGCCCGCGCCCGAGATCCGCGTAGGCTACGACGCGCGCCGCGGCGACCTCTACCTGCAGATGCGCAACGATGGCCGGCGCGACTGCCGCTTCACCGTGCAGCCCAACAAGGCCTACCCGCGTCCCGACGCCTACCAGGCTGGCGGCAGGGACCGCAACGGCAGCAACGGGCACGGCAACGACGGACATGGCAGCGACGACAAGGGCACCTACGGCCACAACCCCGACGGCTCGTGGAGCATCCGCGTCAAGGGCGGCGGCGAAACCGGCATGCGCTGGAGCCTGGACGCGAGCGGCCAGTGGTACGACTTCGTCGTGACCTGCGATGCCGATCCTTCCTTCTACCGCCGCCTGGCCGGCCGCATCGAGACCGGGCGGCATTCGGTGAGCGATCCGGCCATGGGCCTGCAGGACCGCTTCTGACCCGGCAGCGGGCTGCTGCTACGGCAGCAGCCTGGCGATCGCATCGGCGAACGACGGAATGTCGGTCTCGGTGTGCGTCGTCGAGTAGGTGGTCTCGGTGATCGACAGGCCCGGGTAGCCTCGGGCCAGAAGCCGCGCGTGCATTCGGCCCACAGGTTCGAAGTTGCACTCGACCGGCTTGTCGCAGCGCGTGAGAACCAGCGTTGCCGGCAAGGGCCGGTCGCCCAGCGCATCGTGCATTCGCTGCTCGAGGTCTTCGTACTCGGCCGTCTGGAAGTCGAACGCGGCTTCGAACGCCAGGAAGTGCGAGAACACCAGGCTGCCTGCCGCGCCCTCGAGGAACAGCGCGATGCCGGCCATGCTCCCGCTCAGCGACAGCCCGGTCAGCAGACGCTGCCCTGCGTCGGCGCGGTACTTCGACTCGATGAACGGCACGAGTTCGAGCGCGAGGAAATCGTGGTACGGCACGGCGCCCGGCATCGTGTAGTCCTGCTCGCGGCGCGCCGAGCCGCCGATGCCGACCAGGATCGCTTCGGTGCCGTGCTGCTCGAGGATGTTCCTGAGGTCTGAAAACCGCGTGTTGGGCGGATTGAAGACCCCGTCGGCGTCCATT
The DNA here is from genome assembly GCF_014852545.1 of Variovorax sp. VRV01. Lineage (NCBI taxonomy): Bacteria > Pseudomonadati > Pseudomonadota > Betaproteobacteria > Burkholderiales > Comamonadaceae > Variovorax > Variovorax sp. VRV01. The sequence goes on along the minus strand of NZ_JACVBS010000038.1, from coordinate 7,682 downwards.
GCGTAGATGACGGGATAGGCCGCCGAGCTGCCGTCGTAGGAGGCCGGCAGGTAGATCTCGAGCGCGTAGGTTGCGCCTGTCTTGGCCGAGGTGATGGTGTCGGAAACGACGCGGCTGGCGGCGGGCGGCGATTCGGCGGGCGTCGCGGGGGGCTCGGGTACCGGTGCGGGCGCTGGCGCAGGCTCGGGCGGCGCGGCCGGCGCATCGGGGGGCGGCGGCGTGGCCGGCGTACCGGGCGGCGGTGCAACGGTGGCCACCGGCGCTACCGGCGCGACCGGCACGAAGGCGCCACCGCCGCCTCCGCCACCTCCGCCGCAGCTCCACATTCCGAGCGCGAGCGCCCAGCTTCCGGCCCCTACGAACGCACGCATCCTTTGCCCAAGCTGCATCGGAGTTTTCCTCGAACCTGGTGGCTTGAAGAGGCGCATCAGGGGCGTCGCGCCAAGGAAAAAAAGCGCCGGCCCGATGCGGACTTTTTCAGGATGCCACGGGAAGCCGTGGCTGCAGCGCTCTTCGGGGTAGCTGGAAAACGAAAAAGTCGTATCCATCCCAGGCGGGCACGAGGGTTGGCGGGCCGCGCGTCATCGGGGAGGCACTTACACTGCGGCCATGAGAAGCGCAAGGGATGTTCAATGCGGCCTGCAGCCCGTGGTGGAGCTGCGGAAAGAGGCTGCGTCGTACGCTTATTCCGTTCGCGCGCCGCGTTCGAAGGGTGTCATCCCGCCCAGCTCGTACAGCAACGGCGGCTTCTCGACGCTCGCCGACTGCCTGCTCGACGTGGCGCGCGCACTCGGTGGCGACTTCAAGCGCATCTACGTGCGCCTTGACGGCTACTGCGTTGGGGAGCGCGATATCGCCGAATTGCGCCATGGGCCGCAAGAGGTCGCGGCCGCCCTCAGGGCTGCCTGCGACGCGATTGCGAGCGCCGCCGAAGCGGGTGCCGCCGCATCGGAAGCCAACGATCCCTGAGCACGGCCCCTACGCGATGCGAGCTGAACCTGCGGGGCGATCCGGGTGCCTTTCTGCACCGCTTGTCATTCGCGGAAGCTACAGTCAGGTTCCGAACCATGAGGAGGCAGTCGCATGAGCTATGACTTGATGGTGTTTGCAGTGGAAGCCGCGCCCAGGGACCGGGCCGCATTTCTCGAGTGGTATGAAGGCCATGCCGAATGGGCGGAAGGGCATTCCTACGACAACCCGGATGTGAGCACGCCTGCGTTGAGGGCTTGGTTCCTGGAAATGATCCAGTCCTACCCCGCCATGAATGGCCCGTTTTCGTCCGAAGAGTTTCCGGAGGACGACGCCGTCGTGACCGACTACAGCGTCGGGCGGGAAGTGATCTATGCAGCATTCGCGTGGTCGAAGGCTGAAGCGGCCTATGACGCCGTTGTCGCCGTTGCCGCGAAACACGGGGTCGGGTTCTTCAATGCGAGCTCGGACGGCGCGGAGGTTTGGCTTCCCGACGGCAAGGGCGGCTTGCAACTGGCGCACTCCGCGTGAAGGTCCCGCAGGTTCTCGACGACACCAGCCAGACCGCCAATCCCGCCGCCAATTCCGCCGCATGGGCCCGCCTGCGCGACATGGTCGCAGCGCGAACCCCCGTGGACGGGCGCACCGATGCGCTGTATCCGGGGCTGCGCTGCTACCGCTTCTCGCGCCCGGCCCGCTACGAGAAAACCCAGCGCCTCACGCCGGGCGTGGTGGTGGTTTTGCAGGGCCGCAAGACGGTGCACCTTGGTGGCCACCGCCGTTCGCTCGACTACGGCGCCGCGCAGTGCCTGGTGCTCGGGGCCGAGGCCGCGTGCCTCGGTACGGTCGTCGCAGCGAGCGCCGAAGCGCCCTACCTCGCGATTCATCTCGACCTGCCGCCCGACGTGCTGGTCAAGTCTTTTGTCGCGCTCGCGGAAAGCGGCGCGCTGGCGGCTGAGCCCGCGCGCGTGACCGAGAACTTCACGGCGCCGGTGGCGCCGGAGGTGATCGACGCCTTCGCCCGCCTGCTGCTGGCGGCCGACGACCCAGTGGAGCGCCGCACGCTCGCGCCGCTGTCCGTCGAAGAGATCGTGCTGCGGCTGCTGCGTTCGGAAGCCGCAGCCGCCATCCGCAGCGCGGGCGCTGTCACCAGGGCTGGCGCACGCATACAGGCGGCCATCGCCTTCATGCGCCGCCATCTGGACCGGCCGCTGTCGGTGGCCGAGATCGCCGGCCACGTGCACATGAGCCCTTCGCACTTTGCGCACAGTTTTCGCGAAGTGGCGGGTGTTACGCCGATGCGCTGCATCCGCGACCTTCGCCTCGAAGAAGCGCGCGTGCTGATGCTGGGCGCCGGCCTGCGGCCCGGCGATGCGGCTGCGAAGGTGGGATTCGAGAGCGCGGCGCATTTCAACCGTGCGTTCCGCAGGCGGTTCGAGGCGACGCCTGCGGAATACGTGCGGCGCGTGCAGTCGGGTTGATGGGAAAGAGGGCTGCGGCAAGCTTCGCAGCCATGGTCAATTTGTTCGCAGCTTCGCGCCTTGGCGCGGGGAAGGGCGCTGGCTAACCTGCCGTCTCCCTAATCCTTCAAGCCAAAGACAAAGAATCTCCATGGACCCGATCAGCCTCATCATCACTTTCGAAGCCAAGCCCGAGCGCGCATCCGCGTTCGCCGAACTCATGCAGCAGGTCAAGCAGTCGCTGCCATCGGTGGACGGCTGCCGCGGTGTGCGGCTGTTCGGGCACGGCGACAACGCCTGCGCGTTCACGCTGGTCGAGTCGTGGGAATCGCGCCGCCATCATCAGGCGCATATCGCGGGCGTGGTGTCGTCCGGCGCATGGGACGCGATGGCGGCCGAGTTGGCTCGCGAGCCCGTCAGCTGCTATTGCAACGAACTTTGATGCGGTGCGCCGGGGCAGGAGCGATGTGCCTTATCTTGGGGTGTTGCTCGGGTGAGTGCCTGCGTTCTCCTCGGATTCCTTCCATGCCGCCCAGCATTGTTGGCTGCAGCATGGCCACCAACCGAGCGGACCGCACTCCGCGGCCTCGCCGCAACCCGTTCGGCACCAGACGGTGTGCCGCCGCGACGCAGGCGCGCTGGCTTGATGCGGCCTTCGTCCCAACTGCCTCACCGCCAACGCGAACGGCGTCCCCTCCACTGGCTGGTCCATCACTTGTCGTCCCTGGGATCGCTTGTCTGTTGCCAGTTCGTGTCGCCGAAGGAGCTGTGCTTGATGATGGGCATGATCTCGCCCTTGTCGAAGTAGCGCCGGCTGTCCAGCTGGGCCGGGGTGAACCACCAGCCGGCCTGTGGGCAGGGTTCGCCGCCGGGGATGAGCGGCTTTCTTTTCGAGGTGGCGGTCCGGCCTTCATCGGGCGAGGGCTTGCGGCGCTGTTCCGCGCTGGGCCAGTCGCTGTCATCGTCGAAGCGACGCATCCAGCGCAACGAGCTCTCGTAGCCGAAACGGGGATTCGGGTCGCCGTCCCAGGGATCGAGCGTGTTCAGGTTCAGCTCGTCGCAGCGGATCGGGCGAATCAGGCGGTTGGCTTTGGCCAGCACATCGGGCACGCCGTCTTCCACCGGGTACAGGTCGAGGTCGCCCAACTCGATCCAGAGGCCGTTGGCGCCGTCAGGGTTGAGCTTGTCCCGCGGGTAGGGGACCGAGGTGATCTTGATGCGCGGGTCGGCCAGTTCGACACGGATCTGATGCTCGGGCTTGCCCAGCTTGCGTTGCCATACGGGCGAGAGCATGAAACACCACGTCGGAGGGCGCAAACCAGCGCCAAGGTCAGTCGGATTCACAAACCCTTCATGAATCTTGTCGTGATATTGGTAGCCCATCTTGGATGGATGATCGATGTCCAGGCCGTAGAAGTAATCGGCGCAGATGCGCTCCAGCACATCAGACTCATAAGATCCCATTACGCCAAGGTCGCCGTTGCCCACCTCGTAACCCATGTACGCCTGCTCGGGCCGAACTGACTTGATGCAATCGAGCACGAAGTCGCTCCACCGTGTTTCATTACCGTCCTGGTACCAGTCGTAGCAGAAAATCAGTTTGAGCGTGCTGTAGCACTGTTGAGGTACGTGGTCCACACGTGCGGAGTAGGACCACAGTGGCGATGCATCGGGCGACTCCATGTCGGTCGCCATCAAATAGAAGGTTTCAAACTCTTCTTGGTGGTGCTTGGCTTCGGCCCGAAGGTCTGTCGGAAGCCGCTTGTCCCCTGCTTTGAGCCAAACCTGCGTGCGCGACTTGAACACCCTCTCGAAGGGGTTGTCCATGATCTGCTCAAAGCACTCCCAGATGTCGATGAACTTGTTTGCCACCGACATGTAATCCTCAGGCTGGTGGTAAACATAGAAGGTCACATAGGGACAGATACCCAATTCACGCCCTTTGTCGCCATAGAACCACTGCGGCGCGACCTTGCTCTCGCGAATAAATTCCTCGATCTCTTCAGGGTCCAGAAACAATTTGGCCGTACTCATTAGATTCCTCACTTCTTGCCGTGGTGGCCGCGACCGCCCGGTGTTCTTCGATCCTGCTGCTTTGAAGGTACTTCCTTCTTCTCGTTCTCGCCTGACTTATCGGTTTCCTTCTTCGCCTCGTGTACCGCGATGTCCTCCGGGTACCGAAATAGCGACAGCCTTCCGCCCGAAGTCACGGGCTTACCTTGGAACGTGAGGGAGGCCCGGGCCGTTTTGACCTTTGCTGCGTGCTTGAGCAAGCGGTCATAAGCTTGGAACTGCTTCTTCTCAATCCGATCCCCCGGGAACTTGATCTCCACAATAGCGAAGATGTTGCCCTTGTCCGGCCGTTGATGCCGGTACTCCGAGATCATGAGGTCGGCCGCGATGCTGCCCTTGCGGTACTGGAACGGGCTGGGATAGAACGGATTGATTTTCCCCAGCCGCTGCAGCTTGGTGGCCTCTTCCACGGGATGATCGTCGAAGGATGGCGGCGGTCCGAAGTTCACCTCGCATTTCAACGGGCTGGCCCAGCTCAGGCACTCGTCCACGAACTCGAACAACAGGTTGACCGCCAGCTGCTTCAGCCTGATCACGAAGAACGCCTCGAGTTCCACATCGGTCAATTGCTCGACCGACATCGACAACAGTTCCTCGATGATCTTGCGCTTGGCCCTGGGCAGATCCTTGATCGATACGCCCTTCTTTTTCCGAAGGCTCAGCACCGGCATGCGGTCGGCCGCGGCGCATACCTGGGTGATGGCATCGCGGAATGGAATCTTCTGCTCGATGGCCGCATTGATGGTGGCATCCGTGGCGCCGCGGCCGGCGGCCTTGCGCGTGTTCTGCCCCTGCGGGTCGGCGGCCTCGAGGGCCAGCAGGATCGCGACTTCCTCCTTCTCCTCGATCTTCTGCGCGATCTCGTCCTGGATGCTCTGGATGACCTTGCGAACCTCCTCCTTGGCCTTGCCGATGTCCTTGCCGTATTTTTCGACCCCTTCGTACAGTTCTTCGGCCAGCTCGCCCAATTCATGAACCGTGATGGCGAGGGCGATCAGCTCGAGCACGCCCCAGACGATGGCGGGTACCGGCATTACGCGGCCTCGCCTCCAGGAGCGCTGCCTGGTGCCGGCGCGCTACGGGCTTCGGCTTGTCCGGCCCTGGCCTCCAGCACGGACGACCAGTTCTCCGTCACTCGCTCGCTCTCGCGCATGATCGACTTGTAGCCCTTCAGACCGATGGCCATCTCGCTATTGACCAGGCGGGTCTGGCCGGCCTTGGACGTATCGCCACTTTCCAGCAACTTGCGCTGCTGGTCATGGATTTCGTAGGCGTAGCCCTCGAAGGGGCGGTTGTCGGTCTTGAAGAGTTGGTAGTCGGCCTTGTACGGACCCAGGTCGAGATTGGGCAGCTTCAGCTCGATCGACGGCACCGGCACGCTCTTCGGCCCCACCATCGAATGCGAAGCCGCATGCGCGCGCCACAGGCCGAGGGTGCCGCTCTCGATGCCGCCGGCGGTCCAGCGCGTGTAGCTGGAGCCGCCGTTGACGAGCACCTCTTCCTTGGCCGTGATGGTGATCCGGTTGGCCTCCATCTTGATGTCCAGCTTGGCCAGCGCGTGGATGCTGTCCCTGAGCGCCGTGAGGTCGATGTCCGCCGCCGCCGCCGCCATGCGGATGCCGTTGTTGAAGGCCACCATGCGCACCGCATCCTTGGCGCTCACCAGGAAGCTGTTGCCCGTGGCCACGCTGGTGTGCGCGCCGCTCGTGATGGCCGTGTGTTCCACGCTCGCGAGGTGGGTGCTCGCGGCCGTGGTGGCCTGGATGCCCGCGGGGCTCGCCAAGGTCAGGTGCGGCTCCTGGAACTCCGGGAACTCGCCCTGGCCCGGCCTGCCGCCGCTTCCCTTGATCGCGTCGTTCTGCGCCTTCAGCGCCCGGGCCACCTCGTCCTGGTCGCCCGCCTCGTGCGCCTGGGCCTGCTGCGCCACCTGCGCCAGGCTCTCGTGCAGGTCGCGCCCCTGGGTGAGCCGCGCCACCGTCTCGCGCATGTCGGTGATGTGGCCCTGCGCATTGGCGCGCGCCTCGGTGCTCAGCAGCAGGCCCTTGGCCGATCTCACCGCCCCGTGCCCGTCGGTGCGCAGCTCGAAGCCCTGGCCCCGGTCGTCCTTGCGCCCGGCCGTGTCCTCGATGCGCCCGACGTGGCCCAGGCTCAGGCTGGAGCTCTGGTGGTCGCTCTTGAGCTGGGCCTGCACCTTGCCGCTGGAATCATCGAGCGCCAGGTGGTTGCTGCGTCCGCCGCCCAACTCGCGGCTGCGCAGGCCCGTGAGCTGCTTTTGGCTGGGCAGGGCCCAAGCGGGCATCTCGTCGGCGTTGTGCACCCGCCCGGTGACGATCGGGTGGTCGGGGTCGCCGTTCAGAAAATCGACGATCACCTCCTGCCCGATGCGCGGCAGCGCGGCCGCGCCGAAGGTGGCACCGGCCCAGGCGGTGGACACGCGCACCCAGCAGCTCGAATGCTCGTCGCGCTGGCCCAGCCGGTCCCAGTGGAACTGCACCTTGATGCGGCCGTAGCGGCCGGTCCAGATCTCCTCGCCGGCCGGGCCGACCACCATCGCCGTCTGCGGGCCGCGGGTGCGGGGCTTGGGGGTGCGGCGGCGCGGGCGCCAGGCGTAGCTGGTGGGCTGGGCCTCGAAGGCGAAGCGCTGCACCGAGCCCTCCGAAGGGGCGGCCCCTTCGCTGGCCTGCAGGTTCTCCTGCAGCTCGTAGTCGACCGCCAGCAGCAGGTACTGGCGGTTCTGGTCGTCGCGCGGATGGTGCGTGAGCCTGAAGAGGTGGCCCGGGGCCAGGTCGCGCCGGTTGGAACGACCGCTGGCCCGGCTGCGCTCGCTCAGCTGCTCCTCGGTGCGGATGCGCGCACAGGTTTCGCCGTCCTCGTGCTGCAGGTGGTCGCCCGGCCATTCGTAGCGCTCGAAGCCGTCGTGCGCGTGGCCCGGGGGCATCTGGCGCCGGCTGGCGAGGTCGGCCTGGGGCTTCTCGAAGTCGTAGTGGTTGCGAAAGTGGTGGCCCGGGCGGATCTCCTCGGCCTGCGCCCATTCGGTGATGCGCTCGCTGGCTTCCAGCCCGCCGGTCATGCCGGCCTTCTCGTGCGGGTGGTAGCGCACGGCCTCGCCGCCGGGCAAGGGGGCATGGGCGCTGGCGATGTCGTCGGCGAAGACCAGCACGTGCTGCCCGGCCTCGTGGC
>NZ_JACVBS010000037.1:0-18326 GCF_014852545.1 Variovorax sp. VRV01 | reverse complement strand
CTTCGGCGAGAACCTGCCCAAGACGCGCAGCGGCAAGATCATGCGGCGCCTGCTGCGCAGCATCGCCAAGGGCGAGGCCATCACGCAGGACATCTCGACGCTGGAAAATCCGGCGATTCTGGAACAGCTCGCGCAGAGGAACTGAGCTGAAGCTGCCGCTGAGGCCACGAAGCCTGAGCCGATCCAGTTTCATGATGCGCTTGAGGTGCGCGAACAGTATCTCAACTTTCTTGCGCTCCCCGCGCGACTGCCCGTACTGCGGTGTCTGCGCAATGGATCGAGCGACGTCTCGCGCGTCCTCATGAAGGCATTCCTCAGCACGCGCGCCTGGTCGGCTTTGTCGAACCGCACAGAGAATTCGGCTAGCGCTGCTGGCCCCGCTGACTCATACACATTCATGATGAGCGTTCTGAGTTTCTTGAGTCTTTCTCCCAGCTTTGCTTGTCGGGCACTGAGGAGTCCCGACACATCCTGCTGGCAGTGTGGGCCGAGCCAGTTCAACTGGAGGCCAATGGTGAAATCGAATCGGGCGATGGAGTGAATGAGCCGGCCGAGCAGGCGGTGGAATTCGTCCCTGAATGGATCTTCTTGGGTACTCGCTGATTTGATGTTCTTGTCCATCGTGGACGTCTGTCAGCCCATGTCTGCCGATATCGTTTTGCGGAATTCAACGGCCATCATGCGATGGCATCGGCTTCTGCCTGGAACTTCTTCGCCTGGCTTCGCATGCCATCGGCAATAGGCGTCCAGATGCGGCCCGGGAAGGCTTCGGGCAATCGTGCCTCGACGACATCCAGGGCTGCATCAACCCCCTCGACCAGGCCCAACATCGCCTCCCACACGGCCGGTCCACCGTTCTTCATGGCTAAGTCGTACCAGTGGCGGGCACAAATGCCGTAGATGTCGTAGTGCGCGCTCTTCGATCTCAGCGCCATGGCCAGGCGCACGTCGCGCAGGTGCAGTTGTCCGCGCCCCTTGCCGACATACGGCCAGACCGACAGCACGTCGTACAAGGGCGTCATTTCGTAGGTGTTGCCCTGCCGCAGGAAGATCGAGAAGTTCTTGGCATGCCCATCCGGCGCAGCCATGAGCCAGAAGGCCAACTGCGCAAGTTGGAATGCCAGCCGGTCCGAGGCGGCATCTGCGCTGCCAGCCAGCAGCGACAGGCCTGCTGCAATGGACGGACCACCATCGCCTTCATATTTCAGTCGCGGGGGCAGGCCGAGTGCCTGGCAGAAATCCTCCTGAGGCAGCCGGGCAATCCATTTGCCATCGTCCATCCATTCCCGGTCGAAGCGCTCCACGATCAGTGCGCGCTGGTCTTCGAAGCTGGCCATCTCGGTGTGGGCCATCGGCAGGCCGAGTGCATCGACGATTTGGGCGCACAGCCACTCGTTCTCCACGGAGTCGAACATCTCCACCCTGCTCGTGTTCGCAATCACCCCCAGCGGAAGTTTGAAGATATGGGTGCTCGGGGTTGCGCCGAGGGGGCGGCACCATTGGCCGTCCACCTGTGTGAAGGCGGTTTTTTCTTGCGCGCCGGCGAGCGAGATACGGAACACCGGAGCCTCGTTGTCAGGGCGAGTATGCGGATCGGCGGGAACTGCTTGCAGGGCTTGCGCGACTTCCTCCTCGGTCAGCGCTTGGCACTCGACGCGGTCCCATCCGTCCGGTGTGGTGCCTTCAGGCAGCAGCTGCACGGCGCCGACGCAGTCGCGACCGATGGCTTCCAGCAGTGAGAAGGCGTCTAGTGTGCGGGTCTTGAAGCGCCGCCCGATGCGCTCACGAATGCGGTCGTTGTCCGGCAGCAAGTTGTCGAAGTAGTTTGCGACCACCTCGCCCTTGATCTCCAAGGCACGGGTGATCGGCAGCGACAGGGACAACGGCCGCGACTTCCCGGACTCCAACCAGGAGGGGGCGTACGTGAAGCTGTGGGTGCCGCGGGTGACCTGCCAGGTGCCGACCCATTCGCCGTTCATCCAGGCCTGCAGTGCCGCCATTACCAGGAGCCCTTCTTGGGTCGGATGACGAAGTTGCGCTGCGATGTGGGTGTGACGTCTACCTGTGGATTCGCGTCCCGCAGCGCCTGGCCGTCAGATGAAGCCTTGGCGTCGCTGCGGCTAACGGGTGCTGATGTCGGCGCGGACCTGCCTGCGCCGGTCGAAGGATGCACGCGCCACTGGCCACCGGGAGGCGTCTTAACATCAAGGCGCGGTACGGGCTTCTTCTTGGTGTTGTCGGGTGCTGGGGATGCAGACAACTTCACACCGCCAGAAATCCGGTTCGCTGCGCCGTCGGCGTCATCGTCGCGCAGCAACAGCGATGCGCGCAGTGCGGACAGCACCTTCATCAGTTGGTCCACGCTGACGACGCCGGGGTTGTTCTCGATTTCCGCGATCCGGGCTTGCCCGACCCCGAGCAACTGACCGAGTGCAGCTTGCGTCAGGCCGCGCTCCTTCCGAAGCGCTCGCAGGTGCTCACGAAGCTGACTCGAAAAGTGGACAGGGAAGTTCATGCGGCTCATGTATCGTAGCAAATATACATGCTATGACCAATAAATTCAATGTACTGGCTGCGGTACATGTTGTAAAAAAACTTGCCAAGTCCGATATTGCCGCAGCGATGGCGGCGTCATCGTCGTGGAGTCCGGAGTGCGATAAATGAGCACAGTTGGATTCCATATGCGCCTTCGGACAGCCTGGTGTACCCAGAGAACAGGAAGAATGGGAAAAAGCAAGTGTTGGCGCGGGGTCGAGGGACTTTTTAGAACCAGTCCCAGAACACCCTGACTGGATATCACTCATTTGGGTGACGTAGATCACCGCCCGAACCCCTCTCATTGCCAGGGCCATCCAGCCGTTCCCGTCCGCTGCGATTCATCTCATGACAATCTCGTTCGCAGGATGATTCGACCTGTCGAGATCTGCCGAGGAAGAGCAAGTGATGCCCAGCAATGAACTGAATCTGGCCGAACGCTTCGACTTCCGGGGACATGCCGTGGCCTGGGGCTCCATCGGGGAGGGACCTCCGGCCGTGCTTCTTCACGGCACGCCGTTTTCCTCGGCCGCGTGGCGGCGCATTGCGCCATGCCTTGCGCGCGAGCGGCGCATCTTCTACTTCGACATGCTGGGCTATGGCCTCTCCGACAAGCCGGATGCAGACGTCTCGCGCGGCGTGCAGAGCGAACTCTTCGCCGCGCTGTATCGGCACTGGGGCCTCAGCAGTCCCGACGTGGTGGCGCACGACTTCGGCGGGTCGAACGCCCTGCGCGGCCATCTGCTGAACGGCCTGGACTATCGCTCGCTCGTCCTCGTCGATCCGGTGGCGATCAGCCCGCAGGGCTCGCCGCTGGTGCGGGCGGCCAGGAAGCACGAAGAGGTGTTCGCGAGCCTGCCGGCCTACCTCCACGAGGCGATGCTGCGGGCGTACATCGGCACCGCCGTCGGCAGCGCGCTGCGCGAGGACGAGATGCAGCGCTACCTCGCACCCTGGCTCGGCGACGAGGGGCAGAAGGCGTTCTGGCGGCAGGTCGCGCAGATGGACGACAAATACACCGAGGAAGTCGAGTGGCGGTATGGCGAGATGCGCTGTCCTGTCACCATTCTGTGGGGACAGGAAGATGAGTGGATCCCGATGGCCGACGGGCGCGAGTTGGCCAGGCGCATGAGCGCTGCATCCTTCATGCCAGTGCCCGACGCCAAGCACCTGATGCAGGAAGATGCCCCCGAGGTCATCGTGGCCGAGACCTTGCGGTTGTGGGCGGCGGTCGCGCGATAGCTGCCCGGTGCCGATCAGGTCACAGCAACCGCAATCCCCCGGGAAATCGAATGAAGGTCTGCGCCGGCTCGGGCACCTTGCCCGCCCTGGCGATCTCGGCGAAGCCCTCTTCCGTGATGCGGGTCACCGTAGCCACCTGCCATACGGCTTGCCGCGCCCGCGATCTGACGGCGGCGAACTCGGCCTCGATCAGGCCGATGGCCAGAAGCATCGAGACCTGGCGGACTTCCTCCGGATCGGTCACGCGGACGGGCAGCTGCACCCGGTGCAGCCTCAACAGCAGAAAGAGCGGCATTTGGTTCTCCGATGGCCGGCTCGAGGGGATGCCTCGCATGCCGTCCGCTTGGAATGGTCAAATGTGAATTTGTCACATTCAATGCCGCCGCGGGAGTCAGAATAAGTCGATCGGCCGTGTCCGCCACCGCCCCTCGCAGACGAGTCCTAGGCCGGGCGCAGGACCGAGGGATTGAGCGCGTCCTTCAAGCGCCCAGCGGCAAACTCGTTGACATGGTCGAAGGCGATGCCGAAGTAGCGCTCGTAGTTGTCGCGCTCGACATAGCCGATGTGCGGCGTGCACAGCGCGTTGGGCAGATGCAGGAGCGGGTGTTCGCCTGCGCGCACGGGCTCTTCCTCGAACACGTCCACGGCCGCGAAGCCCGGCCGGCCCGCCGCCAGCGCCCGTTCCAGCGCACCGGGCGCGACCAGTTCGGCGCGGCTGGTGTTCACCAGCAGGGCGCTGGTCTTCATGCGGGCCAGGTCTTCGTCCGAGACCATGCCCCGGGTGTGCTCGTTGAGCCTCACATGCAGGCTGATCACGTCGCTCTGTGCGAAGAAGGCCTCGCGCGAGGGCGCCACTTCGAAGCCGTCCGCACGTGCCGCCGACGTCGAGCCCTCGCGTCCCCACACCCAGACCTTCATGCCGAACGTGCGCCCGTAGGCGGCCACCTGGCGACCGATGCGCCCATAGCTCCACACGCCCAGACGCTGGCCGCCGAGCTGCTGGCCCAGGTGGCCCTGCCACCGGCCCTGGCGCAGGCGCGTGGCTTCCTCGACCAGATGCCGGCGGCTTGCCAGCGTCAGTGCCCAGGTCAGTTCAGCGGTGGCCGAACCTGCGCCGCTGCCTTCGGCCACCGCCACGCCGCGGGCCGTGCAGGCCGCGAGATCGACGTGGCCCGCCAGCTTGCCGGTCTGGCTGATGAGACGCAGCCCGTGCAGGCGCTCGAGCAGCGCCGCATCGATGCGCGTGCGCTCGCGGGTGAGCACGATCGCCTCGGCGTCCGCGAAGCGCGCGGCGAGTTCGTCGGTGCTCTTCACCGTGTCGTTGAAGATGCGGACCTCGTGTCCGTCGAGCTTGCCGAAGCAGTCGAGCGTGCGGACGCAGTCCTGGTAGTCGTCGGGGATGACGATGCGCATGGGGCGGCGCTCCTTCATTGCAGGGTGATGTTCAACTGCTCGACCGTGCGCTTCCACAGCGCGAGGTCGTCGCGGATCAGCGCGGTGAAGTCGGCCGGCGGCATGCCGCCGGGCTCGATGCCCTGGGCCCGGAAGATCTCGCGCACTTCGGGCGCATCGAGCGAGCGCCTGACCTCGGCATAGAGCCGCTGCACGACCGGCGCCGGCGTGCCGGCCTTCAGCAGCAGCCCGTACCAGCCATGCACGTCGAAGCCGGGATAGCCCTGCTCGGCGACGGTCGGCACATCGGGCAGGCCGGTGAAGCGCGATTTGGGCGCGACGGCGAGCGCGCGCAGCTTGCCCGCCTTGATCTGCGCCAGTGCCGAGCTCATGTCGAGAAACATGAACTGGATCTGGCCGCCCAGCAGGTCCTGCACCGCCGGACCGGCGCCTCGGTAGGGCACATGGACCGCGCGGATGCCGGCGCGCTGCACGAACAATGCCGCGCCCAGATGCGCAGAGGTGCCGTTGCCCGAGGAGCCGTAGGAAAGGCTGCCGGGCCTGGCCTTGGCCATCTCGACCAGCTCCTGCAGATTCCGGGCAGAGAAGTCCGGCTTCACCACCACCGCATGCGGAATGAAGCCCACCACCGTGAGCGGTGCAAAGTCGCGCAGCGTGTCGAACGGATAGTTCGGCATCAGCGCCGGATTGGTGACCGCGAGGATCGAGGGAAAGACCATCGCGTAGCCATCGGCCGGACCGCGGACGATCTCGCTCATGCCGATCACGCCGCCGCCGCCGGGCTTGTTGTCGACGATCACCGGCTGGCCGAGGCTGGGGGCCATGTTCCTGGCGATGGCGCGCGCCATCAGGTCGGTCGGGCCGCCGGCCGCGAAGGGCACGACGATGCGGATCGGCTTCGACGGAAAGGCGGACTGCGCGTTCGCGAGCGGGCTCAAGGCTGCGAGCGCGATGCCGGCGCCCGCAGCGGCGCTGAAGCCTCGGCGCGACATGCGATTCGGGTTCATGGTGTCTCCATTTTTTGTCATGCATCGGATCAAGGGGCGAGCACGGCCAGGCCGCCCGCGTCGCGCACGGAGGTCTCTCATTCCCGCTTGCCGGTGTGTTCCAAGCTTAGGACGCATACTCCGCCAGCGCACCTGCCTTCTTCCACTGCGTGGAATTGGGGCTGCCGCGAGGAGACATCGAATGCCCACACCCTCCAACCGCTCGCTCGAACGCGGAATCGAGATCCTGCGTGCCTTCCGGCCCGGCTCCACGCTGCTGGGCAACGGCGAGCTCGCGGAACGCACCGGCCTGGCGCCAGCCACCGTGAGCCGCCTGACGCAGACGCTGGTCGGCGCGGGCCTGCTCGAACACGACCGGGTCGCGCGCGCCTACCGGCTCGCAGCGCCGGTGCTGAGCTTCGCGCACGCCATGCGCACCGGCTCCACCGTGCTGCAGGTGGCCGCCCCGCGGATGCGGGCGCTGGCCGAGAAACTGCGCATCAACGTCGGGCTCGCGGTTGCCGATCGTTCCGAGATGCTTTACCTCGAATCGATCCGCTACAACAAGAAGGCGTCGCTGCGCAGCGTGGTGAGCGGACAGCGCGTGCCGATCGAGCTCACCTCGCTCGGCCGTGCCTGGCTGGCAACGGCGCCGGCGGCGCGGCGTGCCGAACTCACGAAGGAGTTCGAGGCGCGTCGCAGCAATTGGCCGCGGCTTCGCAGGGAGATCGACAAGGCCATCGAGAGCGTGCGCCGCCGCGGCTGGTGCGTGGCCTCGTGGCAGCCCGAGATCGTTGCGCTGGCCATGCCGCTGGCGCTTCCGAACGAGCGCGTGCACGTGCTCAATGCGAGCCTGTCCACCAGCGAGCCAGCGAATGAGGTGGCGCTCGAACTGGGTGCGCCGCTGCTGGCGCTCGGCGAGCAGATCACCCGCGAATTCATCGCGCACGGCGGCAGCCTGGCGTAGGCCGTTCGTCGGATGATGGAGAGGCGCCTGCAGGACGGCGTTGACGAGGCTGGCATGCAGGTCCACCATGGCAAGGCCGCCGTCCGGAACTTCAAGGAGATCTCATGGCTGAGAGCGACAAGGTGTTCGCGGGTTCGATCCCGAAGTTCTACGACACGCTGATGGTCCCGCTGATCTTCGAGGCCTATGCCGCCGACATGGCGGCGCTTGCCGCGGCCTCTTCGCCCGGCTCGGTGCTCGAAACGGCGGCCGGCAGCGGCGTGGTCACGCGGGCGCTGGCACCGAGGCTCGGCGCTGGCGCGCGCTACGTGGTGACCGATCTCAACCAGCCCATGCTCGATTACGCCGCCAGCCGGCAGGGCCCCGACAGCCGCATCGAGTGGCGGCAGGCGGACGCGCTTCACCTGCCGTTCGACGATGCCTCGTTCGACGTCGTGTGCTGCCAGTTCGGCGCGATGTTCTTTCCCGACCGGACCGCGGGCTATGCCGAGGCGCGCCGCGTGCTGAGGCCGGGCGGGCGATTCGTCTTCAATGTCTGGGACCGCATCGAGGAGAACGCCTTTGCCGACGAGGTCACCAACGCCGTCGCCGCGGTGTTTCCACACGACCCGCCGCGGTTTCTCGCCCGCACGCCGCACGGCTATCACGATGTGGCGCTGATCCGCGAGGATCTGAGCCGCGCAGGATTCACAGACATCGATATCCAGACGCGCGAGAAGCAGAGCCGCTCGCCTTCGGCCCGCGAGGTGGCCACCGCCTATTGCCAGGGAACGCCGCTGCGCAACGAGATCGAGGCGCGCGACGCCAGCCTGCTTCAACTCGCGACGGACCGCGCGGCGGAGGCGATCGCCAGCCGCCATGGCGAAGGCCCGGTGGCCGGCAAGATCCAGGCGCATGTGATCGTGGCGTCGGGACCGGCGTAATCGGCCGGATATCGCGTCCACGCCGGGACAGCAGGTGAGCGTCGGCGACCGGGGCGGTGCAATCACTGCGGCCCACATCCAGGCGGACGAATGAGGCCGGAAGTCCCGATGCACAGCACAAAGGTAACGCAAGCATGACCGACGATAAATCTCCTTTCGAGCCCGACGATGCTGCCGACGGCTCCGGCATGCGCAAGGGCCTCACCAGCTATGGCGACCAGGGCTTCTCGCTGTTCCTGCGCAAGGCCTTCATCAAGGGCGCGGGCTTCACCGACGCGGCGCTCGACCGTCCGGTGATCGGCATCTCGAACACGGGGAGCGCCTACAACCCCTGCCATGGCAACGCACCGCAGCTCGTCGAGGCCGTCAAGCGGGGCGTGATGCTGGCGGGGGGCCTGCCGATGGACTTCCCGACGATCTCGATCCACGAGAGCTTTGCCGCGCCGACCAGCATGTACCTGCGCAACCTCATGTCGATGGACACCGAGGAGATGGTGCGCGCCCAGCCCATGGATGCCGTCGTGCTGATCGGCGGCTGCGACAAGACCGTGCCGGCCCAGCTGATGGGCGCGGCTTCTGCCGGCATTCCCTCGATCCAGCTGATCACGGGCTCGATGCTCACGGGCGGCCATCGCGGCGAACGGGTGGGCGCCTGCACCGACTGCCGGCGCTACTGGGGCAAGTACCGCGCCGGCGAGATCGATGGGGAGGAAATCGCCGACGTGAACAACCAGCTGGTTGCGAGCGTGGGCACCTGTTCGGTGATGGGAACGGCCAGCACCATGGCGTGCATTGCCGAGGCGCTGGGCATGACCGTGCCGGGCGGCGCATCGCCGCCGGCCGTGACGGCGGACCGCATCCGCATTGCCGAACAGACCGGGGCCCAGGCGGTACAGATGGCACGCACCGGCCTGACGATCGACAAGGTGTTGACGCCCGAGGCCTTCGAGAACGCGATGCGGGTGCTGCTGGCGATCGGGGGCTCGACCAACGGCATCGTGCACCTCGCGGCGATCGCCGGGCGCATGGGCCTGGAGACCGATCTGGCCGCGCTCGACCGCATGGGGCGGGAAACGCCGGTGCTGCTCGACCTCAAGCCATCGGGCCAGTGGTACATGGAGGATTTCCATCATGCGGGCGGGATGGCCACCCTGCTGCGCGAACTGAAGCCGCTGCTGCACCTTGGCGCCATGACCGTCACCGGCCGCACGCTCGGCGAGGAGCTGGAGCGCGCGGGCCCTGGCTTCCGGCAGACGGTGGTGCGGCCGATCGGCAACCCGGTCTACCCCCAAGGCGGCATGGCCGTGCTGCGAGGCAATCTCGCTCCGGGCGGCGCCATCATCAAGCAGTCCGCTGCGGACCCGAAGCTCATGGAGCACGAGGGGCGGGCCGTGGTGTTCGAGAACATCGAAGATCTGGTCCGCCGCATCGACAGCGACGCGCTCGACGTGACGGCGCAGGACGTGCTCGTGCTCAAGAACATCGGCCCCAAGGGCGCGCCGGGCATGCCCGAGGCCGGCTACATTCCGATCCCGCGCAAGCTGGCCCGCGCCGGCGTCAAGGACGTCGTGCGGATTTCCGACGGCCGCATGAGCGGCACGGCGTTCGGCACCATCGTGCTTCATGTCACGCCCGAATCCGCGGCCGGCGGCCCACTGGCCCATGCCCGCAATGGCGACCGCATCCGCTTGAGCGTCGAGCGCCGGGAGATCGCATTGCTGGTGTCCGTGGAAGAGCTCGCCCGGCGCGCGCAGGAGTCCCCGGTCACTGCACCGACGGCCGAGCGCGGCTACCGCAAGCTGTTCCTGCAGACGGTGACCCAGGCCGACCTGGGCGTGGACTTCGACTTTCTGCGAGCCGCCAGGATGATCGGCAAGGTGCCGCGCTAGCGTGGAGGCAGCCGAACACGCGCGACTGCCATCGCCACATCCACGATGCGCGCTACCCGTTCGCGCGCCTGCAATTGAAATTTATTGTCGGCGAAGCGGGCCCAGATACACAGGCATACGCAGGACCGTCGCCAGGCCGCTTCCGGGCAGAACAATCGCTCCACCACTTCGGATTCCAGGAGATTTCAATGATTGTTTCGCCCCCGTTGCCGCGCCGTTCGTTCCTCGCCAAGGCGGCGCTCGGCCTCGCTGCCACCCAGCTGACCTCGATCGTTCCCGCTTTTGCCCAATCCGCGGGCACATCGACCCTCCGGCGCCTCGAGCCACTCAAGAGCATCGACGCGGGCTCGCTCAACATCGGCTACCACGAAGCGGGCCCCGCCGACGGCGCTCCCGTGATCCTCCTGCACGGCTGGCCCTACGACATCCACATGTTCGTCGACGTCGCCCCGCAGCTTGCGGCCGCGGGCTTCCGCGTGATCGTGCCGTACCTGCGCGGCTACGGCAGCACGCGCTTCTTGTCGGCCCACACGCCGCGCAACGGGCAGCAGTCGGTGGTCGCGGTGGACATCATCGCGCTGATGGACGCCTTGAAGATCAAGACCGCCACCGTGGCCGGCTGCGACTGGGGCGCGCGCACGGCCTGCATCATGGCCGCGCTGTGGCCCGAGCGCGTGAAGGCGCTGGTGTCGGTCAGCGGCTACCTGATCGGCAGCCAGCAGGCCGGCAAGAACCCGCTGCCGCCTGCGGCCGAGCTGCAGTGGTGGTACCAGTACTACTTTGCAACCGAGCGCGGCCGCGCGGGCTACGAGAAGAACCGGCACGACTTCGCCAAGCTCATCTGGCAGCTCGCATCGCCGAAGTGGAATTTCGATGCGGCCACCTTCGAGCGCAGCGCCGTGGCCTTCGAGAACCCCGACCACGTGGCCATCACGGTCCACAACTACCGCTGGCGCCTGGGCCTGGCCGAGGGCGAGGCCAAGTACCAGGCGCTGGAGGACCGGCTGGCCAAGGCGCCGGTGATCGGCGTGCCGACCATCACGCTCGAGGGCGACGCCAACGGCGCGCCGCATCCGGAGCCCGGCACCTACGCGAAGAAGTTCTCGGGAACCTACGAGCATCGGCTGGTCAGCGGCGGCATCGGCCACAACCTGCCGCAGGAAGCGCCCGAGGCCTTTGCCAAGGCGGTGGTCGACGTGGCCCGCGGCTGAGGCGGCGGTCCCCATGTGGAACATCGACCGGGCCTACATCGATGGCGCCTTCGTGCCCGTGCAGGGCAGCGAACGGCTGGAGATCTGCAACCCCGCCACCGAACGGCCCATCGGCACGGTGACGCTGGCGAACCGCGAGGACGCGAAGCGTGCCATTGCCGCGGCGAACCGCGCCCAGCCGGCGCTCGCGCGAAGCACCAGGGCGCAGCGCATCGACATGCTCCGGCGCCTCGAGGCCGCGGTGCTGGCGCGCACCGACCAGATCCGCGAGGCCACCATCGAGGAGTACGGCGGTCCGCTGGCCCGCTCGCAGTGGGTCAGCAATTACGCCTCGCAGTGCTTCGCCACCACGGCGCGGGCGCTGCACGACTATGCCTTCGAGCGCCGCCTGGGCGAGGCCACCGTGGTGATGGAGCCGGTCGGCGTCGCCGGCCTCATTGCGCCCTGGAACGCCGCCGCCGGAAGCATCTGCAGCAAGCTGGCTTCGGCCATTGCCGCGGGCTGCGCGGCGGTCGTCAAGCCGAGCGAGCTGGGCCCGCTGCAGGCGCAGGCCGTGACCGAGGCGCTGCACGACGCGGGCCTGCCGCCCGGCGTCTTCAATGTGCTGCTCGGGCGCGGCAGCGATGTGGGCGACGAGATCGCCACCAGCGCGGGCATCGCGAAGATCTCGTTCACCGGTTCCACGCAGACCGGAAAGCTCATTGCGCGCGCGGGCGTCGAAACCATGAAGCGCGTGAGCCTCGCGCTCTCGGGCAAGTCGGCCACGCTGGTGCTGGACGACACCGACCTGGCCGCCACGCTGCCCCTGGCGCTGAATGCCGCCTTCATGAACAACGGCCAGGCCTGCGTGGCGGGCACGCGCCTGCTGATCCCGCGGACGCACATGAAGGCTGCCGTTGAACAGGTGCGGGCGGCGGTGGCCGCACTGCGCGTGGGCGATCCGCGCGACCCCGCCACCGCGGTCGGGCCGCTTGCGAGCCAGGCGCAGTTCGATCGCGTGCAGCACTTCATCCGCCGCGGCCTGGCGCAGGGCGCAACCCTCGTGGCCGGCGGCGAGGGGCGGCCGGACGGTCTTGAAAGAGGCTGGTTCGTGCGGCCTACCGTGTTTGCCGAAGTGCACAACGACATGGAGATCGCGCGCGAGGAGATCTTCGGACCGGTGCTCTCGATGATCGGCTATGGCGACGAGGACGAAGCCATCGACATCGCGAACGACTCGCCGTACGGCTTGCAGGCCTATGTCTTCTCGTCCGACGCGCAGCGTGCCCTGCGCGTGGCCTCGCGGCTGCGGGCCGGCACCGTGCTGGTCAACCGCATCGCGCCCGAGCTGGCCGCGCCCTTTGGTGGTGCCAAGCAGTCGGGCGTCGGCCGGGAGTTTGGCGTCTTCGGCATGGAGGCTTTCCTGGAGCCGAAGACCATCGCCCTCGCGGATGGCATGGCGTGAAAAAGGAAAAGCGATGAAAGCAGTGGTGCACTCCGCGCGGCTGTTCGGCTGGATCGCCGAAGGCAGGCTCAACGTCCATGTGCGCGGCGTGCATCCGCCGGCCGATGCCGCGCGGGCCCATGCCGACATGGCCAGCCGCGCGACCACGGGCAAGCTGCTGCTGGTGCCCTGAGGCCGAGGAGGTCAGGCGGCGCGCAGTGCCCGGGTTTCCGACGGCCGCTCGCCGAAGCGGGCGCGGTACTGCGCCGCGAAGTGGCCCATGTGAAGAAAACCGTACTTCGCCGCGACGTCGCGCACGCCGGCATGGCTCGGCATGCGCAGCTCGGCGCGCACCTTGTCGAGGCGCTGCTCGCGCAGGAATTCCATCGGGCCCATGCCCGCATGCTGGCGGAACGCGAGTTGCAGCGTACGCGCGCTGCAGCCGACTTCGCGGCAAACGTCGGCCAGCGACAAGGGCTGATCGGCGTGCGCCGCCATGTAGTCCTGCGCCCTGCGGACCACGCGCGGCAGCAGGCTGCGCTGGGCGTCGCCGGCCAGCGCGCGCGAATGGTTGTGCGCCGCGGACATCAGCAGGCTGGCCATCAGGTATTCCTCGGCATGCTCGGCCAGCCGGCTGCCGGCCTGCAGCGCGGTGCCGGTATCGAGCGTGAGCCGCAGGTAGTCGATGAAGTGCACCACCGGCGCCAGCGCGGGGTCGTCGAGCGGCACGCCGAGGTCGAACACCAACGGCTGCCTGAGGGGGGCCTGGAGCAGCGATTCGAGCCGCGAGAGCAGCGCGGAGCGGGCCAGCCGCACGATCAGGTGCGGGCTGTCGTCGGCCCAGCGCATCGACAGCGGCTCGGTCGGCGAAGGCAGCGAGGCCAGGCGCGGATTCGCGTCCACGTGCTGCGCGCCGCAGCGGATCTCGGCGCCGCCGCGCAACGGAATCTGCAGCAGGAAGAAATCCTGCAGGTAGCCCGGGTCGATCTGCACGCCCGGGCCGTACTGCACGTAGTTGAGGCTCACGTCCCGATGCAGCCGCGCGCTGTGGTGGCAGGCGTCGAGCTCGGTGCCGGGCCGCAGCATGACCAGGCCGTGCGGGCAGAACACGCGGGCCACGCTTTCGCGGGCCTCGTCCATGTCGTGGCTCTCGAAAAGCCGGTAGCGCTGCAGCGGCAGCGATGGGATCGTGGCGGTTTCCATGGGGCGAGGCCACCCTAGCAAAAACCATCCCCAGCCACAATTCGGACCAGCCCTCGCAAAAACCTGCGCGCCAGGGACAGGCGCTGCGTTTGCGGGATGCGCCGAAGGCCCGCGGCCTCGTAACGTTCGCTCCCACACAGGCCATCCCGGCCTGCCTGACCGAACCGAGGAGAGCAAGCGCCATGTTCAAGGGACTCGAGGGCAAGAGCGCCATCGTCACCGGTGGCTCCACACTGATAGGCGCCGGCGTGGTGCGCGCGCTGCACGCGGCGGGTGCGAAGGTCGTCATCGCCGACATCGATGCCGCCAACGGCCAGGCGCTGGCGGATTCGCTCGGCGCCGGCGCGCGCTTCGTGCGCACCGACATCACCGAGGACGCGCAGGTGCAGGCTTGCGTGGCCGAGGCCGCCGCGCGGCACGGCGGTGTGCACTTTCTCATCAACCTGGCGTGCTCCTACCTGGACGACGGCTTCAAGTCGCCGCGCGCCGACTGGCTCGCTTCGTTCAACGTGAACGTGGCGAGCGCGGTGGCGATGCTGCAGGCCGTGCATCCGCACATGGTCGCGGCCGGTGGCGGGGCGGTGGTCAATTTCACGAGCATCTCGTCCCGCGTGGCGCAGACGGGGCGCTGGCTCTATCCGGTGAGCAAGGCCGCCATGGCGCAGCTCACCCGCAACATGGCGATGGACCTGGCGCCGGACCGCATCCGCGTGAACAGCGTGTCGCCGGGCTGGACATGGTCGGCCGTGATGGACCGGCTCAGCGGCGGCGACCGCGCCAAGACCGACCGCGTGGCCGCGCCGTTCCATCTGCTCGGGCGTGTCGGCGATCCGGACGAGGTGGCGCAGGTGGTGCTGTTCCTGTGTTCGGACCATGCGAGTTTCGTGACGGGTTCCGACTACGCGGTGGACGGCGGCTATGCCGCCATGGGCCCCGAGCAGGCCGTGCCCGCCATTCCCAGGTTGATGGACTAGCTCCCCACGGAGCATCAAGGAGCAGATGAAATGAAGCGAATCGCCATCGTCGGCGCGGGCCAGTCGGGCCTGCAACTGGGGCTCGGACTGCTCGCCGCAGGCTACGAGGTCACGATGTTCAGCAACCGCACGGGCGAGGACATCCGCCGCGGCAAGGTCATGTCGAGCCAGTGCATGTTCCACACCTCGCTGCAGATCGAACGCGACCTGGGTCTGGACCTGTGGGCACACGACTGTCCCACGGTGGACGGCATCGGGCTGGCCGTGCCGCATCCCGAGCAAAAGGGCGCCAGGGCCATCGACTGGGCCGCGCGGCTGAACTCGAGCGCGCAGTCGGTCGACCAGCGCGTGAAGATCCCGGCCTGGATGGAGTTGTTCCAGAAGAAAGGCGGCGAACTCGTCTTCAAGGACGCGGGCATCGACGAGCTCGAAGCCTGCACGCAAAGCCACGACCTCACGCTGGTTGCGAGCGGCAAGGGCGAGATCTCGAAGCTCTTCGAGCGCGATGCGCACAGGTCCACCTACGACAAGCCGCAGCGCGCACTGGCATTGACCTACGTGAAGGGAATGGCGCCGCGCGAACCCTTTTCGGCCGTGTGCTTTAACCTGATTCCCGGCGTCGGCGAATACTTCGTGTTCCCGGCGCTGACGACGACCGGGCCCTGCGAGATCATGGTGTTCGAGGGCGTGCCCGGCGGCCCGATGGATTGCTGGGCCGAAGTGAAGACGCCGCAGGAACACCTCGCGCGCAGCCAATGGATCCTCGAGACCTTCCTGCCCTGGGAGGCCGAGCGCTGCGCCAACATCGAGCTGACCGACGACAACGGCATCCTCGCAGGCCGCTTCGCGCCGACGGTGCGCAAGCCCGTGGCCACCTTGCCTTCAGGCCGCAAGGTGCTGGGACTGGCCGACGTGGTGGTGCTCAACGACCCGATCACGGGACAGGGCTCCAACAACGCGGCCAAGTGCGCCGACACCTATCTGAAGAGCATCCTCGCGCGCGGCGACGGCGCGGCCGATGCGGCGTGGATGCAGCAGACCTTCGACCGCTACTGGTTCGGCTGTGCGCAATGGGTCACGCAGTGGACCAACATGCTGCTCGCGCCGCCGCCAGACCATGTGCTCAAGCTGCTCGGCAGCGCCGGCGCGGTGCCGCCGCTGGCCAGCGCCTTTGCCAACGGCTTCGACGATCCGCGCACCTTCTTCCCGTGGTTTTCGGATCCCGCGGAAGCGGAGCGCTACATCGAAACCTGCGCGGCAGTCGCATAAGCCGGAGCCAGCATGAAGCGACGCGTGGCCATCGTCGGCGCCGGGCAATCCGGCATGCAGCTTGCGCTCGGCCTGCAGCGCGCGGGGCACGAGGTGACGGTTTTCTCGAACCGCACGGCAAGGGAGATCTTCGAGGGGCCGGTGATGTCGAGCCAGTGCATGTTCGAGACTGCGCTGCAGACCGAGCGCGAGCTGGGGCTGGACTGGTGGGCAGGCGAGTGCCCCGTTGTGGAGGGCATCGGCATGGCGGTGCGCAACCCCGAAGGCGGCAAGGCCATCGAATGGAGCGCGAAGCTCGACGGCCCCGCGCAGTCGGTCGACCAGCGGCTCAAGATACCCACCTGGATGGCCGAGTTCGAGAAGCGCGGCGGCCGGCTGGTGCTGCAGGAGGTGGGGCTCGCCGACCTGGAAGCCTGCGCTGCAACGCATGATCTCGTGGTCGTTGCCAGCGGCAAGGGCGAGATCTCGCAACTGTTCGAACGCGACGCGCAGCGCTCGCCCTTCGACCAACCCCAGCGCGCACTGGCACTCACCTATGTGAAGGGAATGAAGCCCGCTTTGCCGTATGCACGCGTGTGCTTCAACCTGGTTCCCGGCGTCGGCGAATATTTCGTGTTCCCGGCGCTGACGACGACAGGGCCCTGCGAGATCATGGTGTTCGAGGGCGTGCCCGGCGGCCCGATGGACTGCTGGGCCGACGTGAAGACGCCGCAGGAGCACCTCGCGCGCAGCCAATGGATCCTCGAGACCTTCCTGCCCTGGGAGGCCGAGCGCTGCGCGGATATCGAGCTGACCGACGACAACGGCATCCTCGCAGGCCGCTTCGCGCCGACGGTGCGCAAGCCCGTGGCCACCTTGCCCTCGGGCCGCCAGGTGCTGGGCCTGGCCGACGCGGTGGTGCTCAACGACCCGATCACGGGGCAGGGCGCGAACAACGCGGCCAAGTGCGCCGACATCTACCTGAAGCGTATCCTCGAAAACGGCGACGCACCGTTCGACGCCGCCTGGATGCAGCAGACCTTCGACCGCTACTGGGAAGGCTATGCCCGCTGGGCCACCGACTGGACCCACAGCCTGCTCGCCGCGCCGAAGCCGCACTTGCAGAAGCTGCTGCAGAGCGCGACCCACATGCCCGCCGTGGCGAGCACCATCGTCAACGGCTTCGACGACCCGCGTGCCTTCGCGCCCTGGTGGTTCGATGCCGTTGAAGCCGACCGCTTCCTGGAGACCCGGGCGCGCGAGGCTGCTGTCGACCGCTTCGACCGGCGCGACTTCCGCAAGGCTCTCGGGCAGTTCAGCACCGGCGTGACCGTCATCACCACCCGCGCCATCGACGGCCGCCGCGTGGGCATGACCGCCAACTCGTTCTCCTCGGTCTCGCTGGATCCGCCGCTGGTGCTGTGGAGCTTGGCTCGGCAGGCGCCGAGCGTGGGCGACTTCACCGGCGCCAGCCACTTCGCGATCAACGTGCTGGCGGCGCACCAGCATCACCTGTCGCGCCAGTTCTCGACGCCGCAGGCGGACAAGTTCGGCGTGGTGGACTGCTGCGAGGGCACGGCCGGCGTGCCGCTGCTCAACGGCGTCATCGCCCGCTTCGTCTGCCGCAACGTGAAGCAGTACGACGGCGGCGACCACCTGATCTTCATCGGCGAGGTCGAGCGCTACGACCGCTTCGACGGCGAGCCGCTGGTCTTTCATTCGGGCTACTACCAGGTGACGACACGGCACCCGGAATGCGTGCAGTGAGCGCGCGGCCCGCACCATCCCACCCTTGAACGGAGCACCTCACATGCAGGAAAAAGCACCCGGCGCCACGCGCCACGTCCGCATCCAGGCCACCGACGGCAGCGGCAGCTTCAACGGCTACCTGGCCGTGCCACGCTCGGGCAGCGGCCCCGGCCTGGTGCTCGCGCAGGAGATCTTCGGCATCAACCACACGATGCGCGAGGTGGCCGACTACTACGCCGAGGAAGGCTACGTGGCGCTCGTGCCCGACCTGTTCTGGCGCCAGCAGCCCGACGTGGAGCTCGGCTACAGCGAGGCCGACTGGCAGCGCGCCTTCGGCTTCTACCAGGGCTTCGACGAGGCCCGTGGCATGGAAGACATGCAGGCTTCCATCAGCGCGCTGCGTGCCCGGCCCGAAGTGAGCGGCGCCAAGGTCGGTGTGCTCGGCTTCTGCCTGGGCGGCAAGCTGGCCTACCTGGCGGCCTGCCGCACCGACGCGGACGTGTCGGTGGGCTACTACGGCGTGGGCATCGAGGCCGCACTCGACGAGGCCGACCAGATCAAGC
>NZ_JACVBS010000036.1:0-30398 GCF_014852545.1 Variovorax sp. VRV01 | reverse complement strand
AAGCCGCTCTCGCCGAAGGCGTAGTCGAAGCCGCCCTGGATGGCGGGCTTGAAGCCCTTGGTCTTGGCGTAGTCGTTCTTCCCGATCATGTCCTGGTCCTGACCGCGGAACTTGTAGTTGCTGGTCAGTGCCACATTCCCCGTGAGCTGTGCGCTCGCAAGCATCGGCAGGGCGGCAAGGGTGGCCACGGCCATTGCCTGGGCGAATTTACGGTGCATCATCGAGACTCCTCGGAGTTGGTTGGATTGTTGGGGGACACCGTCTCATAGCAGGGAGCGTGCCAAAGTGCACGTTTTGCCCTGCGGCACGGCGGCCGCTCCCGCACCGGCAACCCAGGCGAAATAGTTACAAGCGTGTTCGGTTGCGGTACCCCATGGGGCACCGCGGTGCATGAGCCCGGCCAAAAACGGGCGCACCACAATGGTGAGAGGGAGTGGAATGAGCCTGTCTTTGGTGCAAAGCCGTGCTTTGCTTGGGCTGGAAGCGGCCAGTGTCACGGTCGAGGTGCATCTGGCGAACGGCCTGCCGAGCTTCACGCTCGTCGGGCTGGCGGAAACCGAGGTCAAGGAGGCCCGCGAACGGGTGCGCTCGGCCATCCAGAACGCCGGCCTGGAGTTTCCGAACAACAAGAAGATCGTCGTCAACCTGGCGCCGGCCGACCTGCCCAAGGATTCCGGCCGCTTCGACCTGCCGATCGCACTCGGCATCCTCGCGGCCAGCGGGCAGATCCAGCCCGCGCTGCTGGCAGGCCACGAATTTGCCGGCGAGCTCTCCCTCTCAGGCGAGCTGCGGCCCGTGCGCGGCGCGCTGGCCATGGCGCTGGCCCTGCACACGCGCGGCATCGCGACGCGCCTGGTGCTGCCCGCCGACAGCGCCCAGGAAGCGGCGCTGGTGCCCGGCAGCGAGGTGTACGGCGCCAGGCACCTGCTGGACGTGGTTCAGCGCTTCATGCCCGAGGGCGCCGCGCTGCTGCAGGGCGAAGAGGGGCAGCAGCAGCCCGCCGCCGACGGTTGGGCCCGGGTGCATGCCGCAGCCGCGGCGGCCGCGCCGCTCTATGCCGACCTGGCCGACGTCAAGGGGCATGCGGGCGCCAAGCGCGCCCTCGAGATCGCCGCCGCGGGCGGGCACAGCCTGCTGATGGTCGGCGAGCCCGGCTCGGGCAAGTCCATGCTGGCGCAGCGCTTTGCCGGCCTGCTGCCGCCCATGAGCGTGGACGAGGCGCTGGAGAGCGCGGCCGTGGCCAGCCTGGCCGGCAGCTTCTCAGCCGCGCGCTGGATGAACCGGCCGACCTCGGCGCCCCACCACACGTCGAGCGCCGTGGCGCTGGTGGGCGGCGGCTCGCCCCCGCGGCCGGGCGAGATCTCGCAGGCGCACCACGGCGTGCTCTTCCTGGACGAATTCCCGGAGTTCGCGCGCTCCGCGCTCGAGGCGCTGCGCGAGCCGCTGGAGACGGGCACCATCACCATCGCGCGCGCCGCCCGGAGGGCCGAGTTTCCGGCGCGCTTCCAGCTGGTCGCGGCCATGAACCCCTGCCCTTGCGGCTACCTGGGCTCGACGCTGAAGGCCTGCCGCTGCACGCCGGACCAGATCTCGCGCTACCAGGGCAAGCTCAGCGGCCCGCTGCTGGACCGTATCGACCTGCACATCGAAGTGCCCGCGGTATCGGCAGAGCAGCTCATCGATGCCCCCGCCGGCGAATCGACCGCCAGCATCCGCAGCCGCGTGGTGGCCGCGCGCGAGTTCGCCCTGCAGCGCCAGGGCAGCCCCAACCAGGCGCTGCAGGCCGGCGCCATCGACAAGCATGCCGCGCTCGACGATGCCGCGCGCAAGTTCGTCTACAGCGCCGCCGCCAAGCTCGGCTGGTCGGCGCGCAGCACGCACCGCGCGCTCAAGGTGGCGCGCACAGTGGCCGACCTGGCTGGCGCCGAATCGGTGGGGGTGGTGCATGTGGCGGAGGCGGTGCAGTACCGCAGGGCGCTGCGGAACTGAGCGCTGCCGCCGGGGTGACGGGTGCCGGGGAGCGCCTACTTGAACTCGTGGCTCACCACGGGCGCCGACTTGCTGTCCTGCACCGTCACGCGCTGGCGATAGACATCGAGGTCGCCATTGCGCACTTCGATGTTGTAGATGCCAGGGCGCAGCGACAGCGACTTGAGCGGCGGGCTCACGCCGCGCTCGGCGCCGTCGACGAAGACCTGGCCCCAGGGCCGGATGTTGAGCACCACGCGCCCCATGCCGGGCGGAGCTGCAGGCGGCGCGGTCGGCGGTGTAGTTCCGCCGGCGATCACGGTGGGTATGGAGTTCGTTGGCGCCGTGCCGGGTGCCGCGGGCACCGTCTGCGCGAGCCGGTTCAGCTCGGCGATGGCATTGCGGGCATCGCGCGCATGCGGGCCGCGCCGGTAGCGGCGCAGGTAGGCCTCGTAGCCTTCGCGCGTGTTCTCGGCCTGGGCCAGGTTCCAGTCCTCGGCTTCGGCGGTGGCCATGGCGGCCTCCGGCGGCGTCACGGGCGTGGTGGCCGAGCCCGGCGGCGTGGCTGCGGGGTCCGGTGTGGCCGGTGCAGCTGCCGGCGCCGCGCCGACCGGCACGTTGGTCAATGGCGTCAACGGACCGGCCGGCGCGCTGGCGGCCGCCGCGGGGGGCGGCGTGCCGGGCGCTGCCGCCACGTTCTCGCCCGCAGCCGCCGGTGCGCCGCCGGGGGCGCTTTCGCCCGGCGGCATGGCGGCGGGCGGCGGCGAAGTGGCAGACATCGGCCCCGAAGGCGGGGGCACCGGCACCATGGCGGTCGATGTCTCCTGCCGGCCCGAAGTCAGGTGAATGCCGATCCAGGTGCCCACGCCCACCAGCGCCAGCAGCAGCACGCCGACCAGGCCCCAGCGCGGCATCGACGATTTCCTGGCGGCGGACGGCGACGGCTGCTTGCCGGCGGCCACCGATGGCGCGCGCGCCGGCGCTGCCGCCGCCTCGCGCGGTTCGGCGAGCCTGGGCGCGGGAGCCCGGGCCGGCTCGGCCTTGGGCGCGGGCTGGGGCCTGGGCCTGGCGGGTTCCGGGGCGGCGGCTTCAGGCCGTGCAGCACTGGCCGATGCAGCGGCTTGCGATGCGGCTGCTGCCGACATTGGTGCCGGTGTCTGGGGCGCCGGAGCAGCCGGCGCTTGCTGCGGCACCGGCGCCACGACCGGCGCGGGCTTCGAAGGAGCGGGTGCAGCAACTACGGCCGTCGGCGCCGCCAGCCCGCTCACATAGGTGTCGCCCAGCTTGGCAAGGCCCAGTTCGGCCGCGAACGCGGCCACGGTCTGCGTGCGGTCCTTGCTGTGCACGGCCAGCGTATGGTCGACGGCCGCGCAGAAGGCCGGGCTCAAGTCGCTGCGGCCCAGCGACGACAGCGGCACGTAGGCGTCCTGCACGCTGCGCACCACGGCCGACGGCGGCGGGTGCCCGGTGACGGCACGGTACAGCACGGCGCCCAGCGCGTAGAGATCGGTCCACGCGCCCTGGAGCAGCGTGTTGTCGTCGGCGTACTGCTCGATCGGCGAGTAGCCGGATTTCACCATCACCGCCACCTCGTCGACCAGGTCGGCAATCGACTTGCGCGCGGCGCCGAAGTCGAGCAGCACGGGCAGGTCGTCCTGCTGGATGAAGATGTTGTCGGGCGCGATGTCGCGGTGGAAGCACTGGCTGCGGTGCAGGGTTTCGAGCGCGCCGAGCAGCGGGCCGAGCATGCTCAGCAGCCAGGCCTCGGAGATCTTCTTCGGCTCTTCCTCGGCCAGGCGGCGCAGCGTGCGGCCGCGGTAGAGCTGGATCGCCATGTAAGCGGTGCTGTTGGCTTCCCAGAAGCGGTGCACCCGCACCAGTGCCGGATGGCTGAACTGTGCGAGCGTGCGCGCCTCGTTGATGAAGCTGCGCAGGCCCGCCTGGAAGGTGGCGGTGAGACGGTCGGAACGCACGTGCACGCTGTCGTCGCCGACGCGGCGCGCGAGCATCGAGGGCATGTATTCCTTGATGGCCACCTCGCGCTGCAGCGAGTGGTCGTAGGCGCGGTAGACGATGCCGAAGCCGCCCTCGCCGATGACCTCGAGCAGCTCGAACTCGTCCAGCCGGTGGCCCGCGTCCAGCGGATGGGGGCGCTCCTGCGGATCGGCCTGCACGCTGGTGCTGCTGCTGTTGTTGTTATTGCTGCTGGCGTTGGTCGTCATGCATCTCCTCCCGCGGCGGGGGTCTGGTCGTTCATGCCCATGGCACATGCCCCTGTGAAAACAACTTCGAAAACAGCGGCGTGTTGAGGCCTCCGCCGTGGGCGGCAGTGCGCAGCGGCGAGCCGTCCGCCTGGTTGGTCCACCAGTAGCTGGTGCTTCCGAAGGCGTCGAAGCACAGGGGCAGCTCGGGCCAGCCGAGGCGCTGCTGCGCACCTGTGGCACCGGCGCCCCCGGCCGCAGGCCCGAGGATCGACAGGATGTCGTCCGAGCCGCCGCTCGCGGTCTGGAAGCCGCCGTGGGCCGCGGCCAGCACCTGGCGGTCGAACTGGTCGGGCGCGACGCTGTGGCGGATCGCCTGCAGCAGCGCGGTGCCGCATTGCCAGTACCAGGCGGCGGAGCCCTCGAGCATGGAGGGCCGGTAGCTCGATGCGGCCACCTGCAAGGTTACGCACACGGGGTAGTAGCGCCCCACGCGGTCGCAGCTGGGCGCCAGGCAGCCGAACTGCACCGCGTCCACGCCCTGGGTGGCCGGAATCGCGAAGTTCCAGACCGGCGCCACCACATAGTGCCGCGTCATGGCGTCGGGCCAGCGCTTGAAGGTGCCCAGGCCGTTCTGCATCCAGCGGTCCCACCAGGCCTGGAGCTCGCGCGGCACGCGGCGGTAGAGAAAGTCGCCGGCCGCGGGCAGCTTGCCGTACCAGCCGATCTGCTGGTCGTCGGGCACCCACACCCGCGGCGAAGGAATGCCGCTGTTCATCTCAGGACTTCCCCGGGCATGAGAAGCCGTTCATCTGGTTCAGGCGCAGCGGGTTGTAGACGCTGTTGGCCGTCACCGCGAGCACCACCTTCCTGCCTTGCAGGTCGAAGGTCGCGTTGAACGATTCGGGTGCGTTGCCGGACGAGATCGAGGCCTTGTCGAACAGCCGGTGCAGCGCCCACGGCCCCTCGGTGACGATGCCGCCGGCCGGCGTGCCGCTGGCGGTCGTCACCTGCAGGCGCACCTGGTTGCTGTTGCGCGGGCCGGGCCACTTGACGGTGCTGGGCGCCTGCGGCCCGTGCGCGTAGCGCACGGTCTGGCCGTCGATGTCGAGCGTGAACTGGCTGATGGCGGCGTCCATGTCCTCGGGCCGGATGTCGATGGTGAACGAGGGCGTGCGCCCGCCCGCCATGCCCGAGAAGAACACGTCGCGGATCGCCTGCGCCTTCTGGAACGAATCGAGGTAGGCCGAGCGTCCCGGCGAACTGCCGTCCACGCCCTTCTTGAAGGCCCACGGGTTGACGGAGGTGTCGACCTGCGAGGCCAGGTTCTTCTGGAAGAAGTCGTCCATCATGCCGCCCGGCGCGAACAGCTGAGCGAAGTCGCCGGCCGCCACGTCGCGGTTGGAGCCGCGCGAGAAGGGATAGCGCCCCGCGATGGCCTGGCTGCAGAACTGACCGATGGTGGCAGCGGCGTTCTGCCCGATGTTCTGCCGCGTCACCGCCGCCGCCTTGGACGACGCGGTGGCCGAGAGATCGTTCAGCATGCCCTGGAACGGCACCGGCAGGCGGCCCGCCTCGGCCTGCACCTTGGTGACCGCATCGCTCGACGGCGGGATGTTGCCGCTGCGCAATGCGGTGTCGGTGGCGGTGAGGAAGGTGTAGAGCTCGTTGATGAGCGCGGCGGTGGCGTCGATGGGCGCCTGGCCGCCGGCCTTGGGCGCGGTGACCATGCGGCGAAGCGGCGCGAAGTGGTTGTCCACCAGCGATTCGGGACGGTCCGGCACGGTGTTGCGGCGCTGGCTGCCGTCGGGCTGCCCGATGAGCTGCTCGATGCGCTCGCGCGTGCTGGCCACGCGGTTCTGCGCCTGGTCGAGCAGGCTGCGCGTGGCCTCGTCGTGGTTGCGCAGCAGGTCGGTCTCGCGCGCCGCGCCGCGGATGAGACGCGACATCGGCGACTCGCTGGTCGAGAGCACGCGCGTCATCTGGATGCTCTGCAGCAGCGAGCGGCTGTCGGCCAGGCGCACGTCGGCCAGGTAGTCGTCCCAGACGCGGATGTAGTCGGTGAGGTAGAGCCGGCGCACTTCGCGCAGCAGCAGCTCGCGCGAGGTGATGTCGGTCATGCCCGGCGCGCGGATCTGCAGCACCCAGCGGTCTTCCTGTTCGAGCGCGAGCGTCGTTTCGGCCATGCGCTTGTCGAAGATGTCCCAGTAGCCGCGGTAGGTGAAGAGCGTCGGGATGCCGTCGGTGAGCGGCTTGCCGCTCGCGCGCTTGATCACCAGCGCCGACTCAGCCCCCGCCGCCTCCGCAATGCTGAAGGCGTTGGGCGGGCTGGTCTGCAGCAGGATGCGCCGCAGCCGCGCATAGGAGCGCTGCGCCAGCGGCACGCCGGCCAGGCGGGCGCGCGTCTCGTTGATGAGCCGGTCGTCCTTGGCGAAGGGCGAGGTCACCACGCGTTCCGCGAACAGCGCCTTCAGGTGCGACTCGAGGTTGGTGCGCTGCTCGCGCGTGAGGCCGGCGCCGATCTTGCGGTCCACGTCGGTGAGCAGCCAGGCCTGGAGGAAGTCGGCGTCGTAGCGCTCCGCGTCGTACAGCATGAGGTAGGCCTTGAGCGCCTCGTAGCTGTATTCGGCATCGGTCTTGGAGGCCTCGCGCAGCGCCTGCTCCACGCGCTGCGAGGCTTGCGGCAGCAGCACGCTTTCGAGCGCACGCTGGTAGACGCCGTCGGTCGCGGCCTGCAGCTTCTCGCCCTGGTAGAGGCCGAAGCGGTAGGAGACGGGCGGATCGCCGATGTCGAAATGGCTCGACTTGGGCAGGTCGCGCAGGCGGTCGAGCACCGGCAGCGAGCTGGCGATGTCGCTGTTGGAATCGACCACCGTCGGCAGCTCGCCGCGCGCCGCGGCCTTGTTGAAGGCCTTGGCGTTGTTGTCGACCTCGGCCACGTAGTCGCGGTTGTTGCGCCAGCTGTTGACGCAGGCGCCCAGCAGCACCACCAGCAGCACGCCGATGAGGCCGTAGCCCGCCAGGTCGATGGCGCGCTTGCGCCGGTACCAGCGCAGGTTGGTGCCGGCCACGCCCGCGTCACGGAAGATCACCTGCTGCAGCAGCTCCTTCAGGAAGTAGCTCTTGCCCGGGCCCGGCGGCGGCGCGGGCGGCGCGTTGACCTGCAGGTAGCGCTTGATCGCGCCCATCACGCGGTCGAAGGCCGTGCCCTCCTGCGTGCCGCTGGTGAAGTACACGCCGCGCAGCATGGGCGCGACTTCGAACTTCGAGGGGTTGAACACGTCGGCCAGGAAGGTGCCGAGGATGTCCTCGAAGCTTGCGAACTGCTGCGGCAGCAGGTAGGCCTGCGCGCGGCGCAGCTGGTCGGGCTCGGCCGCGAGCAGCTCCGGCAGGCGCTCGTCCAGGCGCTGGTGCAGCAGCTTGTATTCCTGGTGGAAGCGCTCGCGCAGGTCGGCCTTGGCGGGGTCTGCCGGGTTGGCATCGATCGGAAACGTGAAGCCCCACACCTGCGAGCGCTCGGCCCGGCCCAGCGAGCCGAAATACTCGTTGAAGCCGGCCAGCAGGTCGGTCTTGGTGACCAGCACGTACACCGGGAAATTGATGCCCAGGCCGTTGCGCAGTTCGAGCAGCCGCTTGCGCAGCGCCATGGCGTGGCGCGCACGCTGCGCGTCGTCGGCCAGCGGCAGGTCGGCGATGCTGATGGTGAGGATGGCGCCGTTGATCGGCTGGCGCGGCCTGAACTTCTTGAGCAGGTCGAGGAAGCCCTTCCACTCGCCCTCGTCGGTTTCGCGGTTGCTCTCGTGCGTGGTGTAGCGCCCGGCGGTGTCGATCAGCACCGCCTCGTTGGTGAACCACCAGTCGCAGTTGCGCGTGCCGCCGATGCCGCGCACCGCGGCCTTGCCGAGCTGGTCGGCCAGCGGAAAGTCGAGGTCGGAGTTGACCAGCGCGGTGGTCTTGCCCGAGCCCGGCGCGCCGATGAAGATGTACCAGGGCAGCTGGTACAGGTACTGGCGGTCGAACACCGCAAAGCGCCCCGCGGGCTTGCCGCTGGCGTCCGCGCCGAAGCGCATGTTCTTCAGGATGGACGTGGCATCGCTGAAGCCGCTTTGCAGCTCCTTGATCTCGGGCGCATCCTCGGGCTTGGCGGCCTTCTCCTTGGGGGACGGCGTGCGCAGCTGGTTGAGCAGCTGCGCGTTGAGGCGCCGCTCGCGCCACTTGCGGTAGAGCACGCGCGCGATCCAGATCGCGAACATCAGCGCAATGACCGCGATGCGCACGAACTCGCTTTCGAACGGCCGGTAGCGGCCCACTGCGATGACGGGGCCGATGATCCAGATCAGGAACGCAATGGCCAGGAGCCCGAAAAAGACCCACAGGTCGCGGCTCACGAGGAAACGGAAAATCGCGCGCAGCATCAGCGGGTTCCTCCCTGCGGCGCCGCTGCTGCTGCGCCTGCGGCCACGGGCGCCACCAGCAGCGTCACTTCGACCCGCCGGTTGCGCGCACGGTTGGCCGGCGAATCGTTGGGTACCAGCGGGTCGGCATCGCCGCGGCCTTCGGCGCGCAGGCGCTCGGGCCGGGTGACGCGCGTGGCGATCATCTTCTTGACCGCATCGGCACGCGCCTGCGAAAGCTGCCAGTTGGACGGGAAGCGCACGCTGCGGATCGGCTGGTCGTCGCTGAAGCCGCTGATGAGCACGTTGCCTTCCACCGAATTGAGCGCGTCGGCCACGCGCGCGAGCACGGGCGCATAGCGGTCGAGCACGCGGTCGGAGCCCGATGCGAACAGGCCGTCGCCGCGCAGCACCACCACGCTGCGGTCGGCCTCGTCGCGCACCGTCAGCAGGCCGTCGCGGATCTCGGGTTCGAGAAAGCGCTGCAGGCGCGGCTGCGGTGCCGGCGCAACGGCCACGGCACGCTGCGTCTGCGGCAGGCGCACTGCATTCACCGCGGCGAATGCACCGTCGGAACGGCCGGCCAGGCTGAACGTGAGCACGCCGAACACCAGCACCAGCAGCACCGCCGCCACCGCGCCCACGGCCCACAGCGGCACCCAGTTGCGCGTGCGGCGCACCGGCGCGCTCGCGTCCTGCCAGTGCGGCGACAGCGGCACGGCAATTTCGCCGCGCGTCTGGCGGATGATCTGCAGCAGCCGCTGCTTGAGCGTTTCGAGCTGCGTGCGGCCGTTGTCGATGACGCGGAAGCGCCCTTCGAAGCCCATCGCCAGGCAGAAGTAGATGAGCTCGATCAGCTGCAGGTGCTGCTGTGGGTTCTGCACCAGCCGCGACAGCAGCTGGAAGAATTTCTCGCCGCCCCAGGTCTCGTTGTGGAACATCACGAGCAGGCTCTGCGACGACCAGATGCTGCCGCCCCAGGGCGTGAGTGCGGCCGCTTCGTCGACCGCGGTGCACAGGCAGTAGCGCGCGCCGATGATCACCTCGGGCGCGATGCCGCTTTGCTGCGCGCGCGTCTCGAAGCGCCGGACCTCGTCGACCAGGTGTTCGCGCAATTGCGCGGGCGCATCGTGGTGGCCGGTAGCGCGAATCTGCGGGATCAGGTCGAGCAGCGGGTTGGCCGCCGCGACCAGCGGGTTGTTGCCGGCCAGTGCCGTGTCGCCCGCATGCGGACGGCGTGCGTCATGCCATGCGGTGAATGACTGGGGTTGCTGCTGTCCCGCGCCGCGCGATGCCAGGGGCATGCCCGCGGGATCGCCGTTGCCGCTGTTGTTGCCGCCGCCCGGGTTGGGCGGCACGAAGCCTCCCGGACCGACCGCCATGTCATTGACACCGTTCATAGGGTCCCTCACGGACGAATTGCCCAGAACTCCATGGCCAGCCCCGGAAAGTCGCCGGCCAGGTGCATTGCAACGCCGCCCGATTTTTCGAGCTGGCGCCACATGTCGCCGCTCTTGTCGAGTTCGAAATAGTGATAGCCCGCGTTGTATGGAATCTGGCGCGGCGCCACCGGCAGCGGCCGCACCGTGACGCCTGGCAGCTGCAGCTGCACGAGGTCGCGGATGCGCTCCACCGAACCGATCTTGACCTGCGTCGGAAAGCGCTGCTGGATGGCATCGGCGGGCAGGTTGGCATGCACCGCGAGCACGAAGCCTGCATTGCGCACCAGCACCGGATCGGGCATGCGGCCCACGCGCACGCCGTGGCTGCGCTCTTCGAGCTCGATGGCGATGGCGCTCTGCTCGAGCACGGCCGAGAGCGAGCGCCGCAGCTCTTCCATCAGCGGCCGGATGGTCTCGTTGAGATTGTCGTGGTCGTACTTCGGCCACACCACCGGGCGCCGCGTGGGCGAGGTGTGCGTGGCGAGATGGCAGGCCAGCTTGAACCAGTCGATGAACAGTTCCTCGGGGTGCACCTGCACCGCATGCTGCGCATGCCAGGTCGTTGCGAGATAACGGTTGACGAGTTCGAGCAGGAGAAAGTCGGAGACCTCGCTCACGCCGCCGCGGCCGGGCTGCGAGAGCCGCGAGGCCAGGGCCTCGGAGCGCTGCGTGAGCAGGCCGTGCAGTTCGGCGACCATGCTGCGCAGCATGGGGTGCGCCGATGCATCGAGCACCGGTGGAATGTAGTTGGCGTCGATCACCAGCTTGTGGTCGGTGCGCCGTTCGATCACGCGCACCGCGCCGATGGCCTGCCACTCGGCCGTGAGCGACGATGCGCGCGCAAGCCGCAGGCGCGGCTTCGCAAGCTGCAGCACCGCCGGGCCGAGCGCCACCGAATTGCCGTCGGCCACCTCGCGCTCGACCACACCGAAGCGCGCGGCCGAGCCCTCGTCGTCGGCGAAGATGATCTCTTCGCTGCCCGTACGGCGCAGCGGCAGCGCCAGCACGATGAGTTCATCGGTCAGGTCGCTCGGCACCTCGTAGGGCAGCGGCGCATCTTCGGCGCCGAAAGAGAACGGCGTGCCGTCGGGCAGCACGCCCGCGCCGCCGAGCAGCGACACGCGGCCGAGCGCGTGTGCATCGCGATCGATGTCCAGGTTGAGCCATCCCCAATAGGCACCTTGCAGGCCCGCGGTGCGGCGCGTGACGTACTGCTCGACATAGCGCTCCAGTTGCTGGAAGTGCTGGGGCCTCAGGTACATGCCTTCGGACCACACCACGCGATTCGCCAACGCCTGCGGAAGGGCGCCCTGCTTGCCGGCGCCCGGATTGCGAACTGTCACCAAAGAACCTCCTGGGGCATGCCCACGCTGAAGCGGGAGGTCTTGTTAACGACCTCCCGATTGAATCGGTTTTTTTCTCTGATGCTACACGGCGCTTCTTACGTTTTGCACCGCATTTAGCGTGCGAATTTCTCGCACTTTCTAACTACAAAGCCGTGAAATTAACGACTTGGTAGTAACTCGATGCCGCCCTTGCGGATCGCGATGCGCACGTTTTGCTCGCTCGGAGAAAACTGCCACACCTTGTAGAGATTGGTTTGCTTCGGCTCCTTGAGCGGCAGCACGATGCGCCAGCGAGCGGCCTCGAGCTTGCGGTAGCCCGCGATGATGCCGATGGCACGCGAATCGAGCCCGGCCTCGCGCTTGAAGACACGCTCTTCGCCGCTGCGCATGATGGCCTGGTCGGCGTTCACGAGTTCCGCGGCCAGCGTCTCGCGGTCGCGGTCCTGTAGTGCAAAGTAGTCTGCCGTCTCGAAGTTACCGGAAGATTTCAATTCGAAGACCTTGACGAGAATCGGCGCCGGCTGGCCGCGTCCGTCGGGGTTGACGCCATCGTCGATCCTGATGGTCACCGCGTAGGGCGTGGGCAATGACTTCGCAGTCGATGCGCATCCACTGAGGCCACCAAGCAACGGTGCGGTTGCAAGTGCGCCTTGAAGCAGGGTTCGTCGATGCATTGAGATCTTCCCTAGTGGTTCGCGGCCTATATTATCGAAGTCGTGCGCAC
The DNA here is from genome assembly GCF_014852545.1 of Variovorax sp. VRV01. Lineage (NCBI taxonomy): Bacteria > Pseudomonadati > Pseudomonadota > Betaproteobacteria > Burkholderiales > Comamonadaceae > Variovorax > Variovorax sp. VRV01. The sequence continues at coordinate 18,323 of NZ_JACVBS010000036.1, read as the reverse complement.
CTACCGCGTCGCATCGCGTGCCTGTCGCATGACAGCGGCACACTATCTCAAGCATTGCCTTTTGCAAGGTAGGAGAGAAGATTGAAGTCATGTCTGCCTGCTTTGGCGTTCACCTTGGTTCTGGTTGCTGGTTGCACGACCACGCCGCCGCCCGAGCCGCCGCAACCCGAACGCCTGAGCCAGCAAGTGGCGCGCAGCACGCTCGAACGCGCGCAACAGGCCTATGACGAAGGCGACTACGCCAAGGCCATCACCACGCTCAAGAGCGGCGGCGTCTCGGTGTTCGACGCGGCCGAGCCCGCCACGCGGCTCGATGCCATGAAGCTCGAAGCCTTCAGCTATTGCGTGGCCAACCAGGTGCCCGAATGCCGCGCGCAGTTCCGCAAGCTCATGGATGCGTTCCCCAACTTCGACCTCACCGTGGCCGAGCGCAAGCACCCGGTGTGGGGCCCTGCCTTCGAGGCCGCCAAGCGAATGAAGCGTTGAACGCCGCAGGCGATGAGCCGCGGCACGAGCCGCGCTCGACATGAACATGGAGATGCCATGCGTTGGACGGTGATCGAACATGCCGGCAAGCCGGTGACCGCAGGCCCTTCGGCCTTGCTCGCTGCACCCGGCGGAACCATCGGGCGCAGTCCCGACAACCACCTGGTGCTGCCCGACGAGCAGCGCCAGATCTCGCGCCTGCAGGCCACCGTGCGCTTCGACGACAGCGGCGCGGCGGTGCTGCGCAACATGAGTGCGGTGCTACCCATCGGCGTCAACGAACGCACGCTGCAGCACGAGCAGGAATCGCCGATCGCCGAAGGTGACCGCGTGACCATCGGAAGCTATGTGCTGGTGGCGGGGAGCGGGCAACGCGCAGCAGTCGTGGCGCCCGCCGCGCCGCTGATGGCGGCGGCACCACCACCGGCCTCGCCTGTGCACAGCCCGCTGCCCGCCAGCGCCATGGCGCAGGCGCCCATGGACTCGCTGCTGCCCGCGGCCCCCGTCTCCGATGTGTTCTCGGACCTCTTCGGCGCCGGCGCGCTGCCGATCGGCGATACGCAGCCCGTGACCGTGGCGATGCCGCCACCGCCGGCCATGCCGGCACCGCCGCCCGCACAGGCATTGGCGGTTGCGCCGGTGCCTGCCGCGCCGCCATCGCCGGCCCCGTCACCGGCAAGCACGCAGACGAGCGCCTCGCAGATTCCCTCCGCCGCCGATTGGGATGCCATCCTCGCGAACGCGCCGCGGCGCGAGGCCAGCGCTGCCGAGCCCATGCCCGACCCGATGGCGCACGAGCCTTTCGAGCTGCCCTCGCAGGCGCGCAGGAACCCGGTCGATCCATTGGCCGAACTGAATCCGCAAGCGGAAGACGGCATGTCCGACGTGGCGTTCAAGCGCGGCATGGACCCGCTGTCCTTCTTTGCCGCCGACAACGACGCGCCCTCGCCGCTGTCCGATCCGCGCCCCACCGCGCTGACCCACGAAGATCCGCTGCACGACGTGCATCCGGCGATCGACCTGCTGTCACGGCCGCCGGCGCCACAGGGCTACAGCCATTCGAACCATGCGCGGGAACTGGCGGCGCAGTTCAGGCCGCCGAACCCGGTGCCCTTCGAGCCGCCGGCTGCGAAACCGGCCGAGCCGCAGGTGTCCGCGCAGGCCGAGCCACCACCGCCGCCGCCCCCGCCACCACCGGTGCCCGCCGCGGCCGCACGCGTGGAGGATGTCGCGCCGCCTCCTCCGAAGGCCGCGCCGACGGAGCCGCCCGCACCGCAGCAACCGAAGCCTGTTGCCGCGCCCTCGCCCGTGGCCGCGCCGCCAGTCCCTGCCGCGGCGCCGCCATCGGCACCGTCCTCTTCGGACGAACTCTTCAAGGCCTTCCTCGAAGGCGCCGGCGTGCCCGACGTGGCCGGCCAGCAGCCGCTGGATGCCGAAGCCATGCGGCGCCTCGGCCGGCTCATGCGCGCGTTCACCGACGGCACCATCGAGCTGCTCTCGTCGCGCGCCATGCTCAAGCGCGAAGTGCGCGCCGAGATCACGATGATCGTCGACGAAGAGAACAACCCCTTCAAGATCCTTCCCAATGGCCGCGCCGTGCTGATGCAGATGTTCGGCGCGCGTATGCCCGGCTTCCTATCGCCCGAAGCGGCCGTGCACGACGCGCTCGGCGACCTGCAATCGCATCAGCTCGGCATGGTGGCCGGCATGCGCGCCGCGCTGCTCACGGTGCTCAAGCGCTTCGACCCCACGGCGCTGAACACCGCCACGCCGCACGACGGCGGCCTGGGCGAGAAGCTGCTGCCCGGCGGCCGCGAAGCGCGCCTGTGGCGCCAGCTGCAGAAGTTGCATGCCGAAACCACCGCGGCCGTCGAGGACGATTTCCAGGCCGTCTTCGGCCGGGCCTTCCAGCAGGCTTACGACAAGGAGATGGAACGGTTGAAGGAGGCGCGCCGTGCTTGAAACCACCCCCCGCGCGTTCGCGGTGCCCATCTCGACCTCGCAGTTCTCCTGCGTGGGCGAGCGCAGCGGCAACCAGGACGCCATCGGCTACCACCTGGACGAATACAACGCCTGCTTCGTCGTGAGCGACGGCGTCGGCGGCAACGCGGGCGGCGAGCTGGCCGCGCGCATCGCGGTCGACACCGCGCTGAACACCTTCGTCGACAACCCCTCGGTGGCGCAGCATGACATCCTGCAGGCCGTGAAGGCCGCCAACGACGCCATCCTCGCCAAGCAGCGGGAGCTGGCCGACCAGAGCCGCATGAGCGCGACCATCGTCTCGCTGTTCGTGGACCGCACCAGCGGCCAAGCCTGCTGGGCCCACGTGGGCGACAGCCGCCTCTACTGGTTCCGCCGCGGCGCGCTGATGCAGCGCACCGAAGACCACAGCCTGTCGGAGCGCTCGGGCGAGGCTGCGCTGGGCAACGGAGCCAATGGGAGCGAACGGCTGGTGAAGAGCAACCTGCTGTACCGCGCGCTCGGCGCCCGTGCCACGGCGGAGACCACCGTGTCGACGCCGCAGCGCCTTGCCGACGGCGATGCGTTCCTGCTGTGCACCGACGGCCTGTGGCAGCTCATCTCGCAGCAGGTGATGGAACGCTCGCTGCAGCTCGCGGACAGTGCCGAGGAATGGCTCGCGCTGCTGCGCCGCGCGGCCGAAGCCAAGGCCGACGAGTCGCGCGACAACTACTCGGCGCTGGCGGTGTGGGTGGGGTTTCCGCAGCAGGTGACGCTGGCGGGGACGGCGCAGCCCGCGGCGCGCCCGGCCGCCTGACACCCGCATCTGCCGCGGCGCCGCTTTTTCAGGGTGCGAGCAGCAGCACCTTGAACTGGCTCGGCACGATGCGCATGCCCACCATGTTGCAGCGGTTCTGAACTGTGATGCTGGTTACCCGGGTCGCTGGCGTTCCTCTGAGCAGCACAGTAAATGCTCCGGTGATATGCCGCGATTGCTGCATGAACGTTTGCGAAACGACCCCACCCAGCGCGCCCGGCTGGTCGCCCAGTGTGATGGGAGTGGTGGTCGCCATGTTGTGCGCCGGCATCGCCATGAAAAGGATGTTCCAGGCATTGGGGATGGCCATTGGCCCGAGCGCCATGTTCGGAAATGGAACGGGCACCGGCGTCCGGCAGACGTCCGGAAAGGCCAGGTCCATTCCCATCAGTTGGCAATTGGCAAACATTTTTGAGCCTCCTTGATCAGCCCATGTGGATCTGCGACGCGTCGATCTTCACCAGTTCCTTGCCTGTCACTATCGTGTGCTGGCCATGTATGCGCACGGTGTCGGTTGCCTTGCAGTCCAGATGCCCCACGCGAACCTGCTCGATCTCGTCGGTCAGTCGCAGCGTATTGCGAGCCATCTGCACGATCCGATCCGCCACGGTCTCGAATACCCTGCCGACCATCCGCAGTCGACCGACCGTCGCGTCGGCCGCCTGAGCGGTGAAGTGCATTTCGTTCACCCGACAATGCCCCTGGCTGGCCTGCAGCGCCCATTTCGCACTCGCCATCTCCAACGTGGCTCCGCTTTGCAAACGGACGTTGCCGGTGCTTTGGATGGACACCGTCCCAAGGCCTCCGCCCAGTGTGAGATCGCCGGGCGCGTCGATGCGGCTGGCCGACGCGTCTGCCTGCTCGATCACGGCGATGAGATAGACGCGGTGAGGATCGGGACCGGACAACAGCACGGTGTCACCTGCTTCGGGCTTGAGCAGGCAGCTCGCCGCGCGGCGACATGACCAAACAATCCCATCCTCATCCTCGACACCAAGCCGTCCATCGGACATGAAGGCTGTCAGTCGTCCAATGAAGTGGACAGGAGTCGACTCATGGGGAACGGAACGCAGCGGAACGACATTCATGGTGGATTCCCTTTTGGTGTTGATTGGAGAATGGACGCGACTCGAAGCTCAATGCGAGTCCGACCAGGCTTGCGCCTTGTACAACTCCGGCTCGTTTTCGATGATGCCACCACGCCCGGAAAAGCGGGCTCCTTCCTGCACCGCACGATGAAAGCGCGTACGAAGAAAGTGCGCACCGCTCATGTTCGAGCCTGTCAGATCCGAGTTCGAAAAATCCGCATCCTGCAACTCGGCCCGCTGAAAGTCGGTGTGCGCGCAGCGGGCTCGATGGAAAACGCTCAAGGGCAATCGCGCGTCGCTGAAATTCACAGACTCCAGCTTGGCACCTACCCAGATGGACTGATCGAAGTGTCCACGTCGGCAATCGGCACCGGAAAGATCGGCTTCAGCAAATATCGTATTGCGGCCATCGGCGGCCGCGAAGGATGCACCCTGCAACGATGCACCCTTGAAACTGCTTTGCACGATGCTTGCGTTGGTGAAGTCGACCTGGTCCATCCTGGCGTCGGTGAACTGGCACAACCTGATCGCCTGGCCGGCAAAGACCTGGCGGCTCAGGTCGCACTCGGCGAACACCACGCTTTCACAGCTGACCCTGAGAAGTTCCGCCCCTGTGAGATCGATCTTGTGAAAGGACACAAAGGTCATTGCAGCTTCCGTGAAGCAGGTGCCGTTCAGCTCCGACTGAACGAAGCTCGCCTTGTCCAGGCGCCCCCCCCTCATCTGCGCCCCCCTCAATTGGCATTTGGCGAACAGCACCTGCGTGAGGCTCGCTCCATCCAGCGAGGCCCCAGCCAAGTCGGATTCCACGAAGCTTCCCCCTTCCAACATGGCTCGGTCGATCCGCGCCTCTTGCAGGGCGCATCTGAAGAACCGGGTGTCTTTCAGACTGCTTTGCGAAAGATCGCATCGGCTCATGAGGCAATGCGAGAGCATGCTGTCTTCCAAGTTTGCGCGCGACAGGTCGACTCCGCAAAGATTGACTCGTTCCAGCATCGCACCTGAAAGATCCAAGCCGCTCAGGTTCCAGTTTCTACCGTCGACACCGATGACCGGATTGCCGTGCCGGATGCGGTCTTGCAACTCATCCAGTGTCATGCCGCGCCTTTGGTGCGACGTGCCGGCCATATCTTCGCCCCCCGCGTGTAGGCTCCCTCGAGTGTGGTCGTTGCATCGACGAGGGCCTGCGAGACATCTGCCCGGAACAAATTGGCCCCGCTCAAATCAGCCAGACTTAGGATTGCTTTGGAAAGATTCGCATCGATCAGGTTAGCTCTGCGCATTGACGCACCGGTGAAGTCGGCGCGGATGAAAAGGCTCTCGCCTCCAACCGCACGGTCGAGTTGCGCAGTACGAAGGATGCATTCCGACAAGTCGCTGGTATCGAGTCGCGCGTCGTTGAGGTCAGCTCCCGTGAGATCGCATCCTCTCAGACTGCATTGCTTGAGCAATGCTCCGCGGAACGACACGGAAACCAGCGACGTGTCCTGTGCAAACGCACAGGCTTCCAGCGTAGCTCCGGCGTAATTGACAGCCTGGCTGCAATCCGTCGAAACGAAGGCGCAGCGGGTCAGCTTCGCACCCGCAAACGAGACACGCAGCAACCTGCACTCCAACCAGACGGACTGGCTGAGCGTCGCCTCGTCGAACGCGATGTCTTCCAGGGTCAGCCGCAACAGGCTCATCTGCTGCCATTCGCATCCGCGCATATCGCAAAGGGTGAATACGCTCTGTTGAAAATCCACCCGTTCGAGGGTGGCACCATCCAGTTTGCATTTTCGGAAGTGGATGCGCTGGCAATTGGCGTCGCGGAACTGTGCGTGCGACAGGACCGTTTCATCGAGCAGGGCGCCGGCTAGATTCGCAGACTCGAACCGTCCACGAATCGATGATGCCCGGGCCATGTTCGCGCGAACCAGAACCGCACGCGAGAAATCACAATCGTCCAGCAGTGCGCCATCCAGGTTGGCATCGGTCAATGTTGCTCCCGAAAAATTCGCGCCACGCAGGTCCATGCCGGACAGGTCCGCGCCAATGAGGTTCAAGCCCGAGAAATTCCGCTCTCCGGGTTGCGCTTCCAGTCGGCGACGTATCTTGGCCGCCCGGAAAGAGGTGAGCGGCGGAGCCCGGCCCGAAAGGTGCGCAGAATAAAGATAGCCTTCGCGAATCTGAGTCGACAGGCGCTCTTTCAGATCTTTTCGGTCCGACAGCGCCGTCGCTGTGGCATCGTCGGCAAGCGGCGGCAGTTCGTCGAATCGATCGAGCTGGCGGATCTGTTCATCGGGATCGACGTGAGTCGAGGTCGGATTCTGCGATTCCACGCCCGCTTCGCGAGCCATCTTTTCACCGAGATCATCGAGACGTTTTTTGTCCTCATCTGCGTCCTCCGCCTTCCGCCTTGCCTGCGCGATCTGTTGCTCCATGCGCTCCAGGAATTCGGGCAACTCGTCCAGTTCTGGAAGCTGCTCTGCTTGCGATGGCCGCGCTATGTACTGCTCGGGATCCAACCCTTCGGCGATCAGTTCGAGACGGCGCGCCTCGTAGTCGCGCAGGCGGCCGGCTTGCAGATTTCTCGGCATCGGCCTGTTCAAGACATCAGGTATCTGGGCGGCTTTCCAAGCGCCCAGAATACTCTTTGGCGCCAGGTCGCTGTCGCGCAACAGGTGCCCCGGATTGTTTTCCGGGTCGAGGCGCTTGAGCAGCACATCCTGATAGTGCTTTAGAGGCCGAGGCTCATTGCGCAACTCCAGCACAGGCATCATGTGCTTTACATCAGATGCATCGTCTTCGCCGATAGCGAGCGTGCCGTGCCAGACGAGTGCTGCGCGCTCTCGATGAGGGAAGAACCATGCAGTGGTCAGGCGTAGAGCCGTTTCCTGCAGGTCGGCACCATCCTTTCGAAAACTGCTGAAGCAGCGCGCTTGCCAATCCGGCAATCGACCGCGCATGGCGGGAATCTCCGGGTGCATGTTCATGATTTCGTATGCTGCGCCCGGTGGAAACTCCTGGCGTGCGTGCCACCGCTGGTCCGCAGGAGCGGCGTTGAAGTATCTCCAGTCCATGTCCTCGGCGAACCCCGGAAATCCATTCTGCAGCCAGTCCGCTCCGTACCGGGTTCCCATCAGGCGCATGCGTTGCGGCCAGTCGGGAGGGATTCCCCCCAGCCCGGCGGCAATGGCATGCTGGTCACGCTTCGTTATCCGGTGGCGCGGATCTTCCACGTTCGGGAGGCGCCGGGTGCTGATCCCGTTGACCACTTCGTCCACAGTCCCGATGCCCAGGGGGTTTTCCGCAACTCCGGGCCCGCCGTAGGCGCGGCTCCAATCGACAGGCATGCTGTCGAAGGGTTGTGGATCAGTGGACTTGCCGCCAAGCCAATAGCGGTCGCCGAAGACGGTCAGCGATTTCTCGAGATCGGCGACACGAATGCGGACGGCACAAGCGGATTTTTCCGTCTGATGCGCCGTGTAGGCGTGGCCGCTCACGAGGAACTCGGGTTCTCCCTTGGGAACACCCAAGTCAAAAACCGCGCCTGCTCCGATTTCTTCCGCGACCATTTCCCAAAGTTCCTGTTCCGACAGAAGCTGAGGATCGTCGCCAAGCCCGATCATGGCGATGACCGATATGCCCAGGACGTCTTTTTGCTGCCAGCGGTAAGGACGGGAAAGAATGCTGAGGCGAAAGGGTTTGACAATCTTCATATCAAGAGATCGGCCAACTCATCCTTTGCAACTGCGCAGGCACGAGCGACGAATATCTACTGCTTCGTGTAGTCAATGGCTACCTCTTTTGTCTGGGCATCGATTCGTGCAGAGATCTCTCGGCCCGGGACAAATGTTGGGATCTTCAGTGCGGGCACCGAGATAAAAGTTTTCATCTCGTACTCGGCGCCATTTTCCGGATATATCCGGAAGTGCACTTCCGCGTAGATGTAGTGCGGCCGCATACGTACGCCGGTGTCGGAAATCGACAGGATTCTTGCTCGCACAGGCGAACCAGTGTTCAGTATTTGTTGGGTTCGCTCGTCCTGCAATGCATGACTGCCCCTGATCCTTCTTTCAAAGCTTCGTCCGCCGGCAAAGACAAAGAAGACCAGAAGTATCAGCGCAACAACGATCAGCAGGGGAAAGTAGACGCTCACACGACTTCCTTTTTGCACTCCTACAGCACGCCAAAAAACGATTTGGCAAAAATATGGAACGCGCCGACATTCAACTCGACTCCCGGATTCGGCGTGTGCACCGCTGTCACGGTCTGTGTATAGACACCTACGCTGCAGGAAGCGCTGAAGCGGTCGAACTTCACGCCCGCCGTAATGACTTGGGTCAGATTGTTGAAATTTGCGAAGACAGAGTTGCTGTTGTTAACCCCGAAGGTTCCGCTTGATATGCCGGTCATGGTGATGGCCGTAGGGGACCAGTCCCAAAGCAGAAAGCGGTTCACCCGCTTGACATGGTTGCCCTCGAAGGTGAAATCACCCGAGGCTTTGATGTTGACGTCACCCTCTGTCGCTTCAATGGTGACGGCCTTTGCCTTTCCCTCGTAGTTGCCCGCCGAAACCGTGGAAATGTGGTCGCCGGTTTCGATAGTTTCCGTCAGGCCGTCCTTGATGCTGTCCGTGCCCCCGCCACTCAGTATCTTGCGGTCCCAACCCGCCTTGTAGCTCTCCCACCGCTTGCCCTGCCACGTCTCGAGCGTGGAGTCACCTGTCTTCACGCGCTCGATCATTCCCCCCTTCACGTCCACATGCAGGGCCTCGTCGAAGGTTTCGTGGCGCAACCCTGCCTTGACCTCTACCGTCGAAGTGCCGGTTTGCACGGTCTCCGTGGCACCCTTGTCGGTCGTGATCTCGATGCCATCCTTGAAAAAATGCTCGGTCAATCCACCCGACACTTCGAGCTTCGAGCCGGTCCGGTACATCGCATGGTCAAGGCCCGCCTTGACGGTCGTTGTGCGCGCTTGTCCAACGGTCAGCGCTTCGTTGCCGGTGATCGTAGTCGTGCGATCGCCGGCGATGGTGTCGCGCTCGTCCGCCTCCACATCGATTTCGAAATCCTTCTCGGCATGAATCCGGACCAGCTCGCAGCCCGGCGCATCGTCCAGGATGAACTCGTTGGCATTTGCCGGCGTGCCGTCCTGGCTGCGGCTCACGAAGCCGCTCACGGTGACCTTTGCAGGCAACTCGAGCGGCGGCATCTGGTCGGAGTTGTAGACGCGGCCGATGATGATCGGCCGGTCGGGGTGGCCGCCGATGAAATCGACGATCACTTCCTGACCCTTGCGCGGATGATTGACGGCGCCGTAGTTCGAGCCAGCCCAGGCGCTGGAAACGCGCACCCAGCATGAGCTGTTCTCGTCGCTCTTGCCATAGCGGTCCCAGCGGAACTGCACCTTCACGCGGCCGTATTGGTCGACCCAGTATTCCTGGCCCGCCTTGCCCACCACGGTGGCGGTCTGCGGCCCGTTGGTGCGGGTCATCGGCGTGACGCGCGGCGGACGGAATGCATACGAGGTCGGCTGCACGGCGAAGCTGAAGCTGTAGTGGCTCTCGGCCGCACCGCTCTCGTACCCGCCTTCGCGCAGTGCATAGGACACCGACACGATCAGGTATTCGCGGTTGTCGTCCTGCCGCGGGCAGTTCTGCATCGTGAAGCGGTAGCCCGGCGCCATGCCGCGCACGCTGGAATGGCCGACGTCGCGTTCGGCCTGCGATTGCGCCTCTTCGAGCCGGATGCGCGAGTAGTGCTCGCCCTGCTCGACCTCGCTGAAGCCGCCCAGCCATTCGTAGATCTCGTAGGTGTCGTGGGGATTCCCGCGCGGCTGGCTGCGCATGCCCATGAGGTCGGCCTTCGACTTCTTGAAGTCGTAGTCGTCCACCACGTAGGTGCCAGGACGGATTTCCTCGGTCACCTGCCACTGGTCGATCACTTCCTGGAACGGGTCCGGGTTGCGGTCGGCTGCAAGATAGCTGATCTTCGGATAGCCCGGCAGGGTGTCGTGCGCGCCGATGTCATCGGCAAGCACCAGCGTGTGCTCGCCCTTGTCGTGCTTGAAGTAGTAGTAGATGCCTTCGTGCTCCATCAAGCGGCTCACGAAAGCGAAGTCGGTCTCCTGATACTGCACGCAGTACTCCCACTGGCGGTAGTTTCCGCTGAGCTTCTTCTCGAAGGCGAAGTTGTAGTCGGCGAACACTTCCTCGAGGATGTCGACGACCGACTTGTTCTGGAAGATCTTGCAGTCGCTGGTGCGCGTGAGATACCAGAGCCAGGGCCGCACCGTGGCGCGGTACAGCACGTAGCGCGAGGTGCCGCCCTCCTTGCCGACCATCGTGAAGCGAACGATCTGCCCGTTCAGGAAACGAGGCTCGCCGGCCGTCTGGATTTCAAGCGAGAGCGGCTTGCCCAGCACGGCCTTCATATCGAGCGACACGCTCGGGCTCAACAGGTCGACCTCGAACTCGAACAGCTGCGACAACCCCTCGGTGCCGTGCATCGATCGGAACAGGAGCTGGTCTTCTCCCAGCGGCGTGTGGGCTTTGACGACTCTGTTGGGCATGGCTTATTCCCTTCTTCGCTCAGCGTTCAGAAAATTCGTAGTGGAAATCGTCGTTCGCCGCGCTCAACCGCACGCCGGCGAGCTTGCGCGCGCTGACTGTGGCGCCGATGACTTCCTCGCTCAACCGCGGCAGGATGGTGTGCGTGAGGATCGCATCGATCATCCGCCCACCCGATTCGATGGCGGTGCACCGGCGCGCCACCAGTTCGACGGCGCTGTCGTCGTAGTCCAGCGCAATGCCATGGTTCGCATCGAGGCGGGTGGCAATGCGGTCGAGCTGGAGGCGAATGATGCGATGCAATGCATCGGCTTGCAACGGGTAATAAGGCACTACAACCAGCCGGCCCAGCAGCGCCGGCGCGAACACCTTGAGCAGCGGTTCGCGCAGCGCGGCCGCCAGCGGCTCGGGGTCGGGACGCAGGGTCGGGTCTTCGCACAGCTGCATGACCAGGTCGGTGCCGACATTGGAGGTCATGATGATCACGGTGTTGCGGAAATCGATGTGGCGGCCCTCGCCGTCTTCCATCCAGCCCTTGTCGAACACCTGGAAGAAGATCTCGTGCACGTCGGGGTGGGCCTTCTCGATCTCGTCGAGCAGCACCACGCTGTAGGGCCGGCGGCGCACGGCCTCGGTCAGCACGCCGCCCTCGCCGTAGCCCACGTAGCCGGGCGGCGCGCCCTTGAGCGTGGAGACGGTGTGCGACTCCTGGAACTCGCTCATGTTGATGGTCACGAGGTTCTGCTCGCCGCCATACAAGGCCTCCGACAGCGCAAGCGCAGTTTCGGTCTTGCCCACGCCCGAGGGGCCGCAGAGCAGGAACACGCCCACCGGCTTGTTCGGGTTGTCGAGCCGCGCACGCGCGGTGCGGATGCGCCGCGAGATGGTCTCCAGCGCATCGGGCTGCGCGACCACGCGGGCCGAAAGTATTTCACCGAGGCGCAGCACCGATTGCGCGTCGTCGCGCACCATGCGGCCGATCGGAATGCCGGTCCAGTCGGCCACCACGGTGGCAATGGCCTGCGCGTCGACGGCGGCCAGGATCAGCGGCGATTCGCCCTGCAGCTGGACGAGCCGGTCCTGCGCCTGGTCGAGTTCGGCGCGGATCTCTTCGGGTGTTCTCCCGGGTTCGGGTGCAGCGGCCTCGGCGTCCAGCGGCGCGTCTTCATCCGCCGCGTCGCCCTGCTCTTGCGTTTCGGCCTGCACGGGCACCGCCGCCGGCGACAGCTGCTTGCGCAGCGCCACGATGCGCTCGACGAGCAGGCTTTCTTCCGCGCGCCGCTGCTCGAGCAGGTCGAGCTCGGCCTGCGCCGCAGCCACCTGGGCCGCGATGTCCTCCACGCGCCGGTGCTCGCCGACGCCGATCGCCGCTTCGCGCCCGGCAATGCCCGACTCGATGCCCAGCACCTCGATGCGGCGCTGCAGGTCTTCGATGGCCGCGGGCAGCGCATGCTGGCTCAGGGCCACGCGCGCGCAGGCCGTGTCGAGCAGGCTCACGGCCTTGTCGGGCAGCTGGCGCGCGGGAATGTAGCGGTGCGACAGGCTCACGGCCGCTTCGAGCGCGGCGTCGAGGATGAGCACGCCGTGGTGCTTCTCGAGCTCGGCCGAAATGCCGCGCAGCATGACCACGGCCTTGGACTCGGTGGGCTCGTGCACCTGGATGGTCTGGAAGCGCCGCGTGAGGGCCGGATCCTTCTCGATGTACTTCTTGTACTCCGACCAGGTGGTGGCGCCGATGGTGCGCAGCCGCCCGCGCGCGAGCGCCGGCTTCAGCAGGTTGGCCGCATCGCCGGTGCCCGCCGTGCCGCCCGCGCCGACCAGCGTATGCACCTCGTCGACGAACAGCACGATGGGCTTGGGGCTCTTCTCCACCTCGTCGATCACCTGGCGCAGCCGCTGCTCGAACTCGCCCTTCACGCCCGCGCCGGCCTGCAGCAGCGTGGGGTCGAGCACCCAGAGCGACACGTCCTTGAGCGACGGCGGCACGTCGCCCGCCGCGAGCCGCGAGGCCAGCCCTTCGACCACCGCCGTCTTGCCCACGCCGGCTTCGCCGGTGAGCAGCGGATTGTTCTGCCGCCGGCGCATCAGGATGTCGATGATCTGGCGGATCTCGTCGTCGCGGCCGTAGACCGGATCGAGCTCGCCCGCGCGCGCCTTGGCCGTCAGGTCGCTCGCGTACTTGGCGAGCGCCGAGCCGCCCGCGGCGGCGCCGTCGCCCTGGTGGGATGCCGCTGCAGCGGCAGGCCCCGGCGCAGCCGCAGCGTCGAAGTCGTCCTCGGGCGAGCCTTCGGTCCACGCGGGAAGCTGGGCGATGAGCACGTCGGGCACGATCTTGTCGAACTCGCGCGAGATGCCCGAGAGCACCTGCCGCAGCCCCGGCGTCTTGACGATGCCCGCGAGCAGGTAGGCACCGCGGATCGATGTGGCCTCGAAGCGCAGGCTCGCATAGACCCAGGCGCGCTCGACGGCGTTGTCGACGTGCTCCGAAATGTCGCTGATCGAGGTGGCGCCGTGCGGCAGCCGGTCGAGCGCACGCACGAGGTCCTGCTCGACCGCATCGAGGTTGAGGCCGGCGCGCCTGACGATGCGCAGCAGGTCGCTGTCCTGCAGTTGCAGGATCTGGTGCAGCCAGTGCACCAGTTCCACATAGGCATTGCCGCGCAGCTTGGCAAAGGCGGTGGCAGTCTCCAATGCCTTGTAGAGCATCGGATTCAGCTTGGAGAAAAGGGAGACGCGGCGGATATCGGTCATAGGGCCATGGAAGAAGCCTCGGCCGCCGTGGAAGCAGCCGATGCGGAACGGGAATACAGGGCTTCGGGCTGGAACAGCATGTCGCCGGCATCGGTGGGCGAGAGGCGCGTGCCGAGCCAGCTGCCCCAGCCCAGCCGCTGGTCGCTGCCCAGCTGCATGCCGAGGGCTTCCTGCTTCCTGAGCACGAGGCGCAGCTCCCAGGCGAACTCGATGCCCACGTACTGGCGCACCCAGTCGACCACCTGCTGCAGGCGCCTGCTGCCCGGCAGGAAGTCGCGGAACTCGCTTTGCGAGAGCGGCCCGAGTTCGAGGCGGAACTTGCCCTGCGCATCGCGCACCGCCAGCCCGACAGTGGCGCCGGCGCCCAGTTTCTGGTTGCGGCCGGAAGTGCCGATGCGGCTGACCTCGCGCTCGTCGAGCATCACCCAGTCGCTCACGAACTCCTCGATGCGCACGGGCACGTCGAAGTACAGCCGCAGGATCTGGATCAGGCCCTCGGGGTTGCGCGTCTGGCGCACGAGGTGCCCGGCCATGAAGGTGCGCGCATGGTCGGCGATGCGGTCGCGCTCCTTGAGCCCCGGCTGCCCCATGTTCATGAGGCTCGCCACGTAGTCGACGAAGCGGTGGCCGTCGGGGCGGTCCAGGCTGTTGACCGACTGGGCATCGGCCCAGGCCCGGTAGAACAGCAGGATGAGCCGGTGGTGGAACAGGTCGGCGAAGGCGCTGAGCGTGTTGTCGCTGTGGTGGCGCTTGCGTTCGCGCGCGTACTCGGTCAGGTGCAGCGGCAGCGGCCCGTTCGGGCCGAACAAACCGAAGCCGTAGATCGAGATGCGCGGCGGACCGTCGCCGTCGACATCGACACCCGAGACGTTCGACGGCGCAAAGGCCATCGAAGGCTCCTGCCCCAGCCGCAACGGCTCGTCGAGCGGACGCGGCGCGCGGCCCAGCAAGGGATGGCCGCCGTGCGCATCGAGGCGGCGCAGCAGCATGAACAGGTCGTGCTCGAAAGGCTGGTCGACCAGGCCGGCCCACAGGACCGGGTCGGCCTCGGGAGCGCCACGGCGCGGCGCGCGTGCCGCAGCGTCCTCGGGCGCGATCGGCGGCGCCTGCTGCGAATCGTCGGCGAGGCCGGCTGTGCTGCTCATACTCATACGGCGGGACGGCGTCCGATGCGCGGCGCCCAGCGCGCGATCTCGCCGCGCTGCAGGCTGGAGAGCGCGAACTCGGTGAACGCGTTGAGCGACACGTGCCGGCTGAAGAACTGCTCCAGCACGGCGCCGAAAAGATAGGGACTCGCGCCCGAGAAGGCCACTTCGTCGATCTTCAGCGCGATTTCCACGCCGCGCCCGAAGACGATCGGTCCCGGCTCGGGCAGGCGGCGGAACACCGGCGCCAGCGCCATCGAGCGCACGCCCTGGATCTGGCGGCGCACCGCCGGGTCGGCCAGGTTGCCGTAGAGGTCGAGCATCTCGCGCAATGCGGCCGCGCCCTGCGTGGCGTCGATGTCGGTCAGGCTCAGGTAGTTGAGGCCCAGGTGGCTGATCAGGCGCCAGGTCAGCGCGCCTTCCGCCAGCGCGGGATAGGGCCGCGACGGCCCGCGCAGGATGCGGATGCCGCGCACCGGCGCCGACACGCGCAGCGAGAAGTCCGACTCCAGCCCCGTCGGCAGCAGCAGCGGCAGGTCGCGGTTGGTGCACAGCGCATCGATCGTGATGTGCCGCAGGCTGTGCGGAAAGGGCGCGTCGTGCTGGTCGACGAGCGACACGTACACCTCGCTGCCGGTGTAGCTGGTGCGCGTGCCTTGCGCGCGTGCGCGGTCGGACACCAGGCGCGGCTCGCGGCGCAGCGAGAAGTATGCGCCGAAGTCGCCGTCGTCGGCCGCGAACGAGCCCAGGAAGGGCCTGAACTCGCGCTCTTCCGAGCCGCTTGCCATGTGGCCCGTGACGCGCTCGACGGTGAAGATCTCGAAGTCGCGCGGACGCGTGCGGTCGATCACCGCATGGTGCTCGTGCTGCCCGGGCCCCACCGGAATGCGGTCGCTGCGGCGCGGCACCAGGTTGATGATGGGCGTGCAGAACAGCGAGAAGTGCTTGGCGTCGACCAGCCGCTCCAGGTCGGCGTCGGCGCGGTCGAGCAGGATCACGATTTCCATCGTGGTGCCGCCCATGGCCGAGGCCGCCGCGCGCAGGTTCTTCACGCTGAAGAACAGGTAGCGGTCGGGGAACGCGAAGTACTCGTGCAGCAGCCGGTAGCCCTGGAACGAGCGCGCGTCATAAGGCAGCAGCGCCTGCTCGGGATCGAAGCCCTCGTGGCGAATGGCTTCGTCGCCGAGCGGAACGATCCGCGCCTTGCTGCCCGGGCCGCTGCGGCACACGGTGCCGATGCTGTGGTGCACCGCGAGTTCGAGCACGCGCAGCGCGTGCAGCTCCGCGCCCGAAAGAAAGAACTCGAGCCGGTCGATCGGCAGCTCGGCGAACGTGGTGCCGCCCACCGCTTCGAGCTTGATGGTGATGGCGCTCCTGGCGCGCTGGGCGACCGCGGGCATCGCATGCGCGATTTCCGCCGGCACGGGGCCGATGCTCGCATCCGCGATCCTGATGGGCCACAGCGTGACCTCATGGCCGGTTCGGAATTCGCAGGCCGTCTGCTCGCCCTTGATCATGCGCCCGCGCATGATCGTGTGGCGCGGCAGTTCGTAGCCGGCCTTCAGCGAGCCTTCATTGAGGTTGCCGTCGATCTGCACCACGGCCATGGCGGGCAGCGGTGCGAGGAAGTTGGGGTACACCACTTCGAGCAGCCGCTGCGAGAAGCGCGGAAACTCCGCATCCATCTTGAGCTGGATGCGCGCCGTGAGAAAGCTGAAGCCCTCGAGCAGGCGCTCCACGTAGGGGTCGCTGACCTCGATGCCGCGCATGCCCAGCCGCCCGGCGATCTTCGGGTAGCGCTGCGCGAACTCGGCACCGAGCTCGTGCATGTAGGTGAGCTCACGGTTGTAGTAATCCAGCAGCCTCGCGTCCATTCAGAGGCCCCCGGTCGGACGCAGGATCATGTGGCCGCTCTCGAGGTCGAGCTCGGAGCGCAGGATGAATTCGATCGGATAGGGCACCGACCACAAGGTGCCGCGGATCTCGAGCGCAAGCAGGTTGTGGTGCTCCAGGTCAGTGGCGTCGGTGACGCAGCGCACGTCGATGCTGTCCTTCATGATGCGCGGCTCGAAGTCGACGATCGCGGCGCGGATGGCCGCCTCGACGTCCGCGAAGTTGACCTCCGACATGCGTCCGCCGGCCCAGCCGCGCACGCCGTAGTTCACGACCGAGCGCCGCGCGCGCGGCATGGCGTTGATGGTGTGGTCCGCACCGAAATTGGTGGTGTTGAGCAGCCACTGCAGGTCGCGCAGCACCGAGTCGCGCAGCAGCTTGCCGCTCATGAGGAATGCACCCGCGCGCTCCTGGCGGCTTTGCGGCTGCTTGTCGGTCAGGCGGTCGAGCAGCACCGGCTGCAGGCGGTCGCGCGCAACGCTTTCTTGCTGGTCGCCATCGGCCTCCATGGCCTGGCGGCTGGCTGGCAGGACGGAACTCACTGCGCAGCACTCTCGGCAGGCGCGAACTCGACGAGGCGGATATCGAGCAGCGAATGGTCGCCGGCTTCGCTGATCAGCGTGCGCTGGCCCACGCCGGCGTATTGGTCTTCACCGGTCAGCGGCAGCCAGTCGGTGCGGCGGCCCAGGGTTGTTTCGTCGTCCAGCGCATCGAGCGCACCGGGATAGCGCACCGGCACCAGGCCGTTGAGCCCGCGGCCGTCATGCAGCACGATCTCGGCCGGCGCCCAGAGCAGGTCGACCAGATGCTGCGGACGGGAGAACTTGAGGCGCCGCACCGCCGGCAGCGGCAGCCACGCATAGCCCGAAGGCGTGAGGAGTTCGAGCGCGGCGCCCATGCGCACGTCGCCGTCGCAGAGCCAGGCGAACTCGCTGCTTTGCACCGGCTCGCCGTCGATGGCCTGCACGGCGCGCGCGTCCGACCGGTCGACGCAGTTCAACGTGCCCTGCAATGCGGGCGCATCCTGCCGCGCGGCCTCGCGCAGGTCGGCCGCTTCGGCGGCGCGTTCGGCCGGCAGCGCGGCGGCAGCGATCAGCGCCGCGACCCAGCCGGCCTCGCCGGCCACGACGGCCGGCGCCCGGCCGCCATTCCAGAATTCGGTTCGATGCCGCTCGGCCGCCAGCGCCATTGCGCAGGTGGCACTGGCGGGAGCAAAGGAGGGATCGATCTTCGCGGCCAGCTTGAGCTGGTCTTCAGCCCGCTGCCAGTCGCCCCGCAGCGCAAGAAAGTGGCACAGGGCAAGCCGCAGGCTGGCATTCTGTGGACTCGCGCGAATCTGCCGCTGTACCCATTCGGTGTGTTCGGCCACGGAGCGCTCGCCCAGCACTGCAAACCCATCGCCCATGAAACTTCCTCTTTGACTCGCGCACGGCCGCGGGGCCGTCGACAACTATCTGCAGGCGACCGGCCCGCGGCATGCGCGGACCGGTCGGGAACAAGCAAGAAGGGGAATCAGGCTTCCCGGTTTTCCTTGATGTTCCAGGCCAGCACGGTTTCGGCGCCCTTGCCGCCCTTGTCGGTCTGCTCCCAGTACTGCTGCTTCACCTTGGCCGCCTGGAACGCGAACTGCA
>NZ_JACVBS010000035.1:0-33731 GCF_014852545.1 Variovorax sp. VRV01 | reverse complement strand
GCTGATCGTGGTGTATCCGCCCGGCGGCGTGAGCGACGGCATGGCGCGCGCGCTGGCCGAACCGCTCGCGCAGGCGCTGGGCGTGCCGGTGCTGGTCGAGAACCGCGCCGGCGCCGGCGGCAGCGTCGGCATGGACGTGCTCGCGCGGGCCGCGCCCGACGGCTGCACGCTCGCCTTCTCGGCCATCAGCCCGCTCACGCTGCAGCCGCTGCTCGCGCGCGTGGCCTACGACCCGCTGCGCGCTTTCGCACCCGTGGCCAGCGTCATGCGAACGCCGGTGCTGGTGGTCGGCACGCCGGCCTTCGCGGGCCGCAGCTTCGGCGACCTGGTCGCCATGGCGCGCAGCCGGCCGGGCGCGCTGCGCTGGGCCAGCTCGGGCGTGGCCACCATCGGGCACATGGTGCTGGCGCAGGTGCGCATGCAAAGCCGCACCGATATCACGCACATCCCGTATCAGGGCGGCGGGCCGCAGCTCAACGACGCACTCAGCGGTCAGTTCGAGCTGCTGTCGACCAACGTCGCGGCGCAGCAGCTGCAATACATCGAAAGCGGCCGCCTGCGCGCGCTGGCCGTGGGCGCGCCGGCGCGCATCGAGGCGCTGCCGTCCGTGCCCACGCTTGCGGAGCTGGGCTTCGAGAAGGCCAACCGCGATTCGCTGTTCGGCATCTTCGCGCCGGCGCGTACTCCCGTCGCCATGGTGCAGCGCCTCAATGCGGAAATCAACCGCCTGCTGCGCGCGGAGCCTCTGCACAGCCGGCTGCGCGACGCGCACAACATTCCGGCCGGCGGCCCCAGCGAAGACTTCGCGCGCGAGATTGCCATCGACCGGCGGCGCAACCGCGAACTGGTGGCCGGGGACCGCTCGCAATTCGACTGACCGGCCCTTGCCTAGGCTTCGGCGCTCCAGAGGCCGGGATAGTCGCGCACGAAGCCGTCCTGCGCGACGCGCAGGGTCGCCGCGTAGTCGAAACGCTTGGCCTCGTAGGCGTAGGCGTCGTCCGCGGTGCGCTCGTAGCGCTGCATCAGCTCGCTGAGCACGCCGCCGCCGTCCAGGTCGACCCAGGCGGCCGGCGCGTCGGCGCCCTCGCCCTTTGCCAGGTTGAGCCGGCGCAACTGCAGCAGGTTGGTGGCGGGCGTGAAGCCCAGGTCGAGATCGGTGCAATGCGACAGGTCGGGCACGGCCTCGTCGTTGAGCTTCCAGTTTCCGCGCGCATCGCGGGCAATGGCCAGGTCGATGGCGCTGCCGCCGAGCCAGCCGCGCACCGTGCCCCACTGCGCGTGCCAGTGCAGGTCGCAGCGCACGCGGTAATGCAGCTGGCCGATGCGGCCGTCCTCGAGGCGGAACACGGCGGCGCCGTCGAGCTGCCAAGCTGTGGCGTTGCGCTCGAGACGACAGGCGTCATGGCCCGGTGCATCGAGCCTGCGCCACAGGATGGAAGCGACGGTTTGCATGGCGCGGATGATGGCCCCAGCGGGCGCAACAGGCAAGCCTTGTCACCGCGGGCGAGTCGGTTCAGCCATGCCGCGCCTCGACCCGGGCTAATATCGATCGCTCGACCATTCAGAGGAGCGCGCAAGTGGAACCCTGGTTCGCAGACGCCAAGCCGATCAACTCGCTGGAGCCCGAGATCGCGTTTCACTTGTGGGACGAGTTCCAGCCTGTGCGGGACCGGCCGGCCGAGCCGCTCGCGCCGCCGGCATTCCCGCGTGCCGAGCGCCTGCGGGTGTGCACCCTGGAGGCCATCGGGCACGAGCCGGAGCTTGCAGCGTACTACGGCCGCGTGGCCGCGCTGGCCCGGCAGCAGGGGCTGAAACTCCACCAGGTGCGCCAGTACTTCTGGCTGGACCTGCGGCTCGACAACGAGGACGCGGACGTGCATCTGTCCTTTCCCTGGTACGACACCTTCGCCACCATGGACCACTTCCTCGCCGCCGTGGCCGGAGACGACGAGGGCATGGTCTACGACGATCAGGACCAGGGTTGGGCGGTGGAAGCCTGGGCCCGCAACGGCACGCTCTACATCCGCGAGAGCGACCCCGATTCCGATGAACTCGGCCTGGCCGTTGCGCTGCCCCGGGCCGGCCTGCAGGCCCGCATTGCCCCGCTGCGCGAGCGCACCTCGAAACTCCTGGCCCGCCTTGCCGAGGAGCTCGGTGCCGACGTGTGGACCACGGGCGAGGCCCCTTCCTTCCTGTAGGCGTCCGAGGCGCCGCACGGCTCAGATCGGATAGGCCGTGAGGATGTAGAACGGCTTGCCGTTGTAGCTTTCCATCTTGAGGATGATCCGCACGCCGGAGAGGTCATTGACGGCCGTGCTGCCGAACTGCACGCCCCGCCCCACCACGTAGCCCAGCACGTGCTCCAGCTCCGGCGACTTGCTGCCCGCGGCCGCGCCGCGCGACCATGCGCGCACCGCGGCGGCGTTGGCACGCAGCGTCTCGGTGATCGCGCGTTCCGCGGTGGCCAGGTCGGCAAAGGTGGACACCGCCCGGGGGCCCGGCCGGGTGGCGGTCCGCACCCTGGCCAGCAGCTGGGCATCGGTCTGCCCGACGTGGCGCGCCATGGTGTGGCCGCCCAGCCTCGATCCCGCTGCAGCCTCGTGCTCCACCAGCCGGATACGGCCGCCGCGCATCACGGCGACGATGCGTGCGGCTCCCAGCCCCGAGGCCACGACCAGCGGCACTGCCACGTCCACCGCAAGCCCGATGCCATCGGCCGTTTCGCGCGAAGCGCCCAGCGCCTCGGCCGCCGAGCTGGCGGTGACGGAGGTCGCCGTGCGCTGCGGGGTGCCGGTCCAGACCTGGCGGCCCGAGGTCGCCAGGGTGTCGAAGCCGTGCACGCCCAGCACCACGCAGCCGGCCTTGGTCACCATCGTCGGCTCGGGCGCAATGCAAAGCACGCCGGCGCCGACCAGTTCCACGACGCCGCCCACCAGCCCCACCGTGCCCCAGAGCCGGTTGCTCAGGCTCGCGGATTCGGGCACGTCCTGCCCGTCCAGCACCGCCGCCATCTGCACCGGCGTCAGCGCAATGGTCATGCCTTCGACTTCGTCATCCATGCCAGATCCCCTTCCTTCCCATGCCTTGAGTCATCGGACGGTCAAAAACCGCAGTCGGCGCATTCTGGCATGCGTGCGCCGCGCGGCAGACACGGGCCGGCCGCGAGACAATCCATGCCGTGAGCTCCCCGACCGTTCCAGCATCCCCGATCCGCCGCATCGCCCACCTCGACATGGACGCCTTCTACGCGTCGGTCGAGCTGTTGCGCTATCCGCAGCTCAAGGGCCTGCCGGTGGTGATCGGCGGCGGACGGCGCAGCGTCGACGAGGCGATCCGCCACGTGCCCGAGGGCGGCACGCTGGCCGACATTCCGATCGCGGCCTTTCCGCGGCTGAAGGACTACGCGGGCCGCGGCGTGATCACCACCGCCACCTACCCGGCGCGGCAGTTCGGCGTGGGTTCGGCCATGGGACTCATGAAGGCCGCCAAGCTGTGTCCGCAGGCCATCATCCTGCCGGTGGACTTCGACGAGATCCGCAAGTACTCGCGCACCTTCAAGCAGGTCATCCGGGAGATCGCGCCGCTGATGGAAGACCGCGGCGTGGACGAGGTCTACATCGACTTCACCGACGTGCCGGGCGGCCAGCGCGATGGCGGGCGCGTGCTTGCGCGGCTCATCCAGAAGGCCATCTTCGACGCCACCGGACTGACCTGCTCGATCGGCGTGGCGCCCAACAAGCTCATCGCCAAGATGGCGAGCGAGTTCAACAAGCCCAACGGCATCTCGGTGGTCTACGAAGACGACCTGCAGACGCGCATCTGGCCGCTGCCCTGCCGCAAGGTGAACGGCATCGGGCCCAAGGCCGACGAGAAGCTCAAGCGCTTCGGCATCGAGACGGTGGGCCAGCTCGCGGCGCGCGAGCGCGACTGGCTCATCCAGAACTTCGGCAAGTCCACGGGCGCGTGGATGCACGAGGTGGCCTGGGGCCGCGACAACCGGCCGGTGGTGACCGAGAGCGAGCCCGTGTCGATGAGCCGCGAGACCACCTTCGACCGCGACCTGCATGCGGTGCGCGACCGCGCCGAGCTGGGCGCGATCTTCACCCACCTGTGCGAGAAGGTGGCCGAAGACCTGCAGCGCAAGGGCTACGTGGGCAAGACCATCGGCATCAAGCTGCGCTACGACGACTTCAAGATCGCCACGCGCGACCAGACCATCGAGCGCCACACCGCCGACGGCAAGACCATCCGCCAGATCGGCGGGCTGTGCCTGAAGCGCGTGCCGCTGGAGCGGCCGCTGCGCCTGCTGGGCGTGCGCGTGGGCGCGCTTGCCAAGGCGGGCAGCCCCGAGGCCATGGCAGCGGCCGCGGGCAGCACGGCCGCGCGCGCCTCCGCGGATGCGGCCTCGGCCACCGCATCGCTCTTCTGAAACGCCCGGCGCCGTGATCAGACGCTGGCTCCGGCGCATCGCATTCACGCTGCTGGGGTTCACGCTGGCCGTGGGACTGTATGTGGGCGCGGCCTGCGCGCTGATGCTCTGGCCGGCCAATGCACAAACGCCTGCGCAGCCGCCCGCCATCCAGGCCTGGGTGCTGAGCAACGGCATCCACACCGACCTGGTGTTCCCGATCCGTTCGGCCACCATCGACTGGCCGCAGCTCTTTCCGTTCGCGCACTTCAGGGCCGTGCCGCCCGATGCCGAGTTCATCGCCATCGGCTGGGGCGACCGCGAGTTCTACCTGCACACGCCCACCTGGGCCGACCTCACGGCCTCGCGCGCCTTCGGTGCCCTGCTCGGCGGCAACCGCGCGCTGCTGCATGTGACCTACCTCCGCCGCGCCTCGTTGCGCAAGAACGCCTTCCACCTGCCGCTCTCGCAGGCGCAGTACGCGCAGCTTGCAGGCTACGTGCGCGCGACCCTGCCTTCAGGCCGCGCAACACCCGTTGCCGGTGCCCACTACGGCAACGACGACGCCTTCTACGAGGCCGAAGGCGGCTACCACCTGTTCGAGACCTGCAACACCTGGACCGGCCGCGGCCTGCGGCAAGCGGGCGTCACGGTGAGCCGCTGGACGCCTTTCGATTTCAACGTGACCTGGCACCTGCAGCCGGTGCGGCCCTGAACCTGCTCAGGGCTTCGGCACGCCGGCCTGCCACTGCGGCCAGTGGGCCACGATGTGGTCCACCACGCGCGTGCCCACCAGCGCGATGTTCTCCACCGTCTCGGCAAAGCCGCCCGCCGTCTCGCCCGGGGCCGGGTCCAGGTGCTGCAGCGTGCTTTCCTTCGGGTTGCCCTGGTCGAAGTTGACGGCGCCGCGCAGGCTCATCACGCGGTCGGTGCCGTGGGTGCGCTTGATCACGAGCGTGATGGCGGCGGCTTCCATTTCGGTGATCACGTAGTCGTCGGCACCGTAGAGCCTGGCGATGTACTGCGCCTGCTTCGACATGCCGGGTCCATGGAAGAAGGTGTCGCCGGTCATGTGGGTGCCGGTGCCCACGAAGGGCGCGCGCCGCGCCGCCGCATCGGGGTAGCGCAGGCGGTACTTGCGCGCGCTGTCCGAATCCTTCAGCGGCGTGTCGGCCGAGAGCTTCATGGCCCAGCCCACGAGGTCGGGGTTGAGCTTGAAGCGGCGGTATTCCTCGTAGCCCTTGCGCGGCATGAAGGTGGGTTCGCCGGGCTTGTTCTCCTCCGGCGCCCAGCGGTGGCCGAGGTCGTAGTCCACGAGCCAGGTGGCCCAGCTCACCTCGCCGATGGTGCCGCGCGCCGGGGGCGTGCCGGCCACGCCGGAAATCACGTAGTAGGCCTGCGAGAAATCGAACTGCGGGTTCAGCAGGATGGCCTGCATCGACGACGAGGAGTTGACCTTGCCCATGCCGAGCACTGCGCCGCACACGCCGTCGGCATTGCAGTACACCGGCTGCAATGCGCCGGGCACCGCCAGCGGCGCGGCGCCCTTCCAGTAGCGCTCGTACCAGTGCTGGAACTCGCCGGCCCGGTCGCCGGTGTTCTGGCCGATCTCGAACATGGCCGCGACGAAGACCTTCACCTTGATGGGCGCGGCAGTGGCGGCCGCTGCGCGCGCAACCGGCACCGGCGAAGTTGGCGACGCACAAGCCGCGACGAGCAGCGCCGCGCCGCAAGCCGAGAGCCAGCGCGCGCAGGAAGACGGGAACGGCCGATGGAAAAACATCATTTCTTTGGGACTCCAGGAAAAGAACAACGCGCCTCCATCGCACCAGCGGCGATTGCGGCGTCCTACAGGCGGCGATTGTCGGTGCAGGCACAAGCGCGGGGTACCGTCACCACGCAAACCCCATGCCGGCACGCTCCAGATCGACCGCTCCGCCCTCCAGACCCTCGCCGACGGCCGCGCCCATGGCCAATGGTCTGGTCTACGTGAACCCCGACATGCCGGGCATCCGGCGCCTGAAGCACGGCGAGCATTTCCGCTACCGCGATGCCGAAGGACGCTGGGTGCGCGATGCGGAAGAGCTCTCGCGCATCCGCATGCTGGCGATTCCGCCAGCCTACACGCAGGTGTGGATCTGCCCGCTGCCCAACGGCCATCTCCAGGCCACCGGCATCGATGCGCGCGGACGCAAGCAGTACCGCTACCACCCCGACTGGCGGCTTTTCAAGGACGAGACCAAGTTCGAGCGCCTCGAGGCCTTCGGGCTCGCGCTGCCGCGCATCCGCGCCCGCGTCGCGCGCGACCTGCAGGAAGGCGCGGCAACGGCCAAGGCGCCCGGGCGCCAGCAGGTGCTGGCGGCCCTGGTGCGGCTGCTCGACACCACGCTGCTGCGCGTGGGCAACGAGGAATACGCGAACAGCAACGGCTCCTACGGGCTCACCACGCTGCGCAACCGGCATGCGGCCGTGCAGGGTGCGGCGCTGCGGCTGCGCTTCAGGGGCAAGAGCGGCGTGATGCACGAAGCCCGGCTCGACGATCCGCGCGTGGCCAAGGTGGTGCGGCAATGCCAGCAGCTGCCCGGCCAGGCGCTGTTCCAGTACCAGGAGGAAGACGGCGAACTGCGCAGCGTGTCGTCCACCGATGTGAACGACTACCTTGCCGAGGCCTCGCCGGGCGAACGCTTCACCGCGAAGGACTTCCGCACCTGGCACGGCACGGTGCAGGCGCTGGAGCTCACGCGGCTGGCCTGCGAGCCGGGCCGCACGGCCGCCGACGGCACGCGCTACAGCGCCAAGGAAATACTGGCCGCCGTGGCGAAGCAGCTGGGCAACACGCCCGCCGTCTGCAAGAAGGCCTACGTGCACCCGGCCGTGCTCGCGCTGGGCAGCGCGCTCGCGGGCGACGAGGAAGACCCCGCGGCCGAGCTGCTGCGAAGGATGTCGGCCCGCACCGCGGCGCGCAAGACGCGCGGGCTCCACGCCGCCGAACAGCGGCTGCTCGCCTTCCTGCGGATGCATCGGCAAAGCCAGGCGCGCGAACGGCGCGAAGCGCGCAGCGCCAATGGCCGGCGCAAGGCCGGAGAACGAAGGCCTCAGCCCGGCGCGAGCGGAAAGCGCACGCTGTCGCGCTCGAGCGCGACGGTGTAGCCCAGGTCCTCCGCCAGGCTCTGGAGCGCAATCGCGTCGATGGCCAGCGCACGCGGGGCGCGGTGCGCGTCGAGCACGGGACTGGCACCGGCGGATTCGCGCGGCAAGGCGCTGAGGCGAAGCGCATTGCCACCGTCGGCCTCGATGCGGATCGCACCGGCCTCGGACGCGCCGTCGTGCAGGTACCCGAGGCCGCCAAGCACCAGGTAGCGCAGCGCCGCACCCTGGGGCCAGCGCGTTTCGCCCTCGCGCGGCTCGAGCGCCGCATCGACAGCCAGCTCGACGCCGTGCATGTCGAAGGCCGCGCGCATCAGGCCCACGCATTGGGCCACCAGCGCGCTGCGCGTGATGCCGTCATCGGTGGTGGCCAGCTCCCAGTCGCGCAGCGAGCGGATGCCTTCCACGAGTTCGGACACCTGGTTGTCGATCAGCGCCACGCGCTCCTCGCAGACCGGTGCGTCGATGACCGGCGCGCCGATCTGGCGCTTGAGCATGAGCAGCGCCATGCGGATCACCGACACCGGCGCCACCATGTCGTGGCGCAGCGCCGGCAAGGCGCGGGTGAGCAGTTCGTGGCGTACGCCGGCGGCGATCCAGCTTCGGGCTCCGGGCGAGGCCTTCATTGGGCGCGGGGAGCCGAAGGCTTCGCCTCGGTGAGGGGGTGGCAGGCCCGCGGACCACTGCGGGTGCGGAGTTCGGCAATCGGCTCGTTCACTTTGCGCGTCCTGAAGCGAAGGAAAGCCAAAGTATCGTTCCCGCCCTCCGCAGCGGGTGTAGGAGCGTGCCTACGCTTTCGCCAGCCGCCTAGGGTTTGCCGAGGTAGACCCGCACGTCCTTCACCTCGACACCCGCGGCGGCCACGGCCGAACGCAGCTGCGCCTCGGTCACGCCCAGCGTCTGGGTCCAGTAGCGCACCTCGTGCGGCTCGTTGACATTGATGCGGGTCCGGTCCTGCGGGCCGCGCTTGTTCGGGTCGTCTGGCATGGCGTGCTTCCTGTGTTCGTGTGTCGATGCAAAGGACGATGCGCGCCCTTGCTGCGCAGCACTGGCGGACGGCGGCGCGGCTCCTTGCAGGAAATGTCCGAAACCGGCGTGCGGATGCCGTGCCCCCGGGCCTTGGCTAGCCGACGGGCCTGGCGGCGCGCGCCTGCAGCTCGCGCTTGAGCACCTTGCCGTTGGCCGTGGTCGGCATGGCGTCGATGGCCTCGATGCGCGCGGGCCGCTTGTAGGGCGACAGGTGCTCCGCAAGGTACGTGCGCAGCGCCGGTTCGTCGAGCGCAGCGCCGGGCTTCATCTCGACGAAGGCGACGATGCGCTCGTTGCCGTCGGCCTCGGGCGCGCCCACCACCGCGCACATGTGCACCCCGGCGAAGCGGCCTATCACCGCCTCGATCTCCGCGGGATACACGTTGAAGCCCGAGCGGATGATCATTTCCTTGAGCCGGCCGACCACGAACAGCGCACCGCCCGCATCGAAGCGCCCGAGGTCGCCGCTCGCATACCAGCCGCCCGGGCGCATGACCTGCGCCGTGGCCGCCGCGTCGCGGAAGTAGCCCAGCATGAGGCCGGGCCCGCGCAGCCAGATCTCGCCGGTCTCGCCCGGCGCCAGGTCCTGGCCACCGGGGCCCACGATGCGCGCCTCGCCGCCCTCGACCACATGGCCCGCGGCCGTGTCCGCGCGTGGTGCCTCGACGCGCGTGAGGAACACCGAGCCCGCGTACTCCGAGAGGCCATAGCCATAATGCAGCGGCTGGCCGAACAGCGCCTCGACGCGCTGCTTGAGTCCCAGGTCGAGCGGCGCCGAACCGGTGTAGACATAGCGAAGCGCCGGAAAGCGCGGCGTGCCGTGCCCGGCCTCGATGTGCGCCAGCAGCCGCGCGTACATCGTGGGCGGCCCCAGCAGGTTCGACACCTGCTCATGCGCCAGCGCATGCAGCATGTCGGCCGGCGAGAAGCTCGCACGCAGCACCAGCGCGGCCCCGCCCGTGAGCGCGGCCATGAGCACCGTGCCAATGCCGAAGATGTGCGTCATCGGCAGGAAGGCGTAGACCCGGTCGCGCTCGCCCAGCGAGCGCACGCTGGCCGACACGCGGCCGAAATGCAGCAGGCCGCGGTGCGACACCATCACGCCCTTCGGCGTACCCGAGGTGCCCGAAGTGAAGATGATGGCCGCGGTGTCCGCGAGCGCCGGGTCGTCCTCCGGCCTGGCCTCGGCGCGCACGGCCGAGCGCATCACGCCGGACAGCGCCGAGGGCACCGCGCCGGCGCGCTGTGCATGCTGGCAAGCAGCCTCCGAGGCATCGGTGGTGAAGCAGCACAGGCGCGCATCGGCACGCTCGGCAATGGCCGCGATCTCGCCGGGCGACATGCGCGCGTTGACCCCGCACGACCATGCGCCGATGCGGCTGCACGCCATGATCAGCGCGACGTGCGCGGCGCAGTTCTCGGCCACGAGCAACACGCGGTCGGTCGGCCGCACGCCGGCGGCACGCAGGTCTTGCGCGGCCGTCTCGGCCATGGCCTGCAGCGCGCCGTACGAGACGGTGCCCGATGGTTCGAAGAGAAAGGCGTCGCCTGGCGATTGCAAGGCGCGCGCTTGGAGCAGTTCGTGGATCCGCGTGGGTGCCGGCATCGCTTATTCCGCCTCGATGCCCTGGGACGCCGTGGCCCAGAGCCTGCGGTCGGCCTGGCCCTTGGCCGCGAGCAGTTCCGCGCCGCCGCTCCAGACCTCGTAGCCCTGTTCGCGCAGCCGATGGGCGATGTCCTCGCGCGCCAGCGCCTTGTGCGCGGCGGCATTCAGGCGCGCGACAAGCGCCGGGTCCATGCGCGCGGGGCCGTAGAGGCCGAACCAGCCGCCCACGTCATAACCGGCCACGCCCGACTCGATCATGGTCGGCACCTCGGGCAGCATGCGGTCGCGCTGGCGCGAAGTGACGGCCAGCGCGCGGATCTTTCCCGACTGGATGAAGGGCCGCGAGGTGGCGATGATGTCGAACATCATGGTCACGGTGCCGCCCATCACGTCGGCCAGCGCAGGTGCGCTGCCCTTGTACGGCACGTGCGTGAGCTGCACGCCCGTCATCTTCTCGAGCAGCGCGCCGCTCAGGTGGTTCGAGGCGCCCACGCCGGCCGAGCCGTAGAACACCTTGCCCGGCCGCGCCTTCGCATAGGCCAGCAGCTCGGCCACGCTGTGCACCGGCAGGTCCTTGTTGACCACCAGCACGTTGGTGTAGTCGACCAGCGGCGCGACGGGCGTCAGGTCCTTCATCGGATCGAAGGGCATCCTGCGCTGGATGTTCGGATTGATGGTGATGGTCGGGCTCGCGCCGAAGAAGAGCGTGGCGCCGTCGGGCGCGGCCTTGGCCACCGCGTCGCCGCCTAGCGAGCCGCTGGCACCGGGGCGGTTGTCCACGATGACCTGCGTGCCGAGTTCCTGGCTCAGCGCGGGCGCGAGCAGGCGCGCCGCGCCGTCCACCGGGCCGCCGGCCGAATAACCGACCACGAGCTTGATGAGAGCTGGCAGCTGTTGCTGTGCCAAGGCGCGTGAAGGCAGTGCAGCCAGCAATGCGCTGCCTGCCAGCGCGGCCATGGCATGGCGCCGTGTGAAGTCGAGGGATTCCATGAGCGTTGTCTCCTGTTGTGTATTTCTTCGGCGGCTCGCATTGCTCAGGCCGGCAGGTCGAGCACCTGCCGCGCGAGGATGTTGCGCTGGATCTCGTTGGTGCCGCCGTAGATCATTGCGGCGGTGGAGCCGATGAGCGGCGACAGCACGTTGAAGCTCTGCCCGTCGAGCACCTGGTCGCCCGCGACGGCGCCCTGCTCTTCGCCGGCCTCGACCAGCAGCGCGCCGATGCGGTGATAGGTTTCGCTGGCCCATATCTTCAGCAGCGACACCGACGCAGGCAGCGGCTGGCCCGCGCGCACGATGTCGGCAAAGCCCGTGTATGCGGCCGACAGGTCGAGCACGTCGAGCCGCAATGCAGCGAAGCGCTGTGCGAACACCGGGTCCGCAAAAAGGCGCCGCGCCTCGGCCAGGCGCGCGAGCTGGCCCAGCGCGTACTGCGACTGCTTGGGGCTGCCGAGGAAGATGCGCTCGAAGCCCAGCAACGCCTTGGCAATCGTCCAGCCGCCATGCAGCTTGCCCACCAGGTTTTCAGCCGGCACCCGCACGTTGTCGAAGAACACTTCGCAGAACTCGGGCTCGCCCGAGAGCGTGTGGATCGGCCGCACCGTGATGCCCGGCGTGCGCAGGTCGCACAGCAGGAAGCTGATGCCCTCCTGCTTGCGCGCGGCCTTGTCGGTGCGCACGAGCATGAAGATGTGGTTGGCATCCTGCGCGAGCGTGGTCCAGATCTTCTGCCCATTGACGATGAAGTGGTCGCCCTCGGTGTCGCGCCCCGCCACGGCCTCGGTGCGCAGCCCGGCCAGGTCGGAGCCCGCGTTGGGCTCCGAATAGCCCTGGCACCACACATGCTCGCCGCTCAGGATGCGCGGCAGGAAGCGCTGCTGCTGCTCGGGCGTGCCATGCTGGATCAGCAGCGGGCCGATCATCACGATGCCCTGGTCCGGCGCGCGCGCCACGCCGTACTGCTCGAGTTCCTCGATCCATGCAATGAGCTTGTCGGCCGGCAGCCCCATGCCGCCATGCGACTGCGGCCAGGCCGGCGCGATCCAGCCCTGTGCCGACAGCGTGAGATACCACTCGCGGATCTCGCTCCAGCGCGCGCGGTGCGACAGGTAGCGCAGCGGCTGCGGATAGCGCTGCTGCAGGAAGGCGCGCACCATGCGCCGGAACTCGGCCTCGGGCATCGCATGCCAGTCGGCACTGCGCGGGAACTCGCCTTCCCACACCGCGGAGCCCGCTCGCGTCTCGCCGCCATCGGCCAGAACGGCATGCCGGCGCTGGTGCGCGGCCACGTTGCCGAGCCACGCCGAAAGGCACAGCGTGCGCTTGTAGTAGAGGCTCAGGTCGCACTCCTGCGTATAGCCGATGGCGCCGTGCATCTGCACCGCCGTGCGCGAGGCCTGCAGCGCCGCGGCGGTGCAGCGGGCATTGACGCGGCTGGCTTCGGCTTCGAGCCGTTCTGCCGGGAGCCCCTGGTCCGCCAGTGCCAGCACTTCGGCGAGGGCTGCCTGCGCCACTTCGAGATGAATGAACATGTCCACGCAGCGGTGCTGCAGCGCCTGGAAGCTGCCGATGGGCTTGCCGAACTGCGAACGGGTGCGCAGGTAGGCCAGCGTCTGCGCGAGCATCGCCTGGCCCACGCCCAGCAGTTCGGCCGCCTGCAGGACCTGGCCGGCCGCGAGCGCATGGCGCAGCACGTCCTGCGCGGCCGGGCCTTCGGCCAGCACCGCGTCCGCCGGCAGCGCCACCTGCTCGAAGCGCAGGCTCGCGGCCTGGCTGCCATCCACCAGCGGCACCAGGGTTTCGCTCACGCCAGTGGTGCCGCGCGGCACCCAAAGCAGCACCGCATCGTCGCTGCCGCGCGCCGACACCAGCCAGCCGCTGGCAGCCGCGCCGGGCAGCACCATGAGCTTCTCGCCCTGCAGCAGCACGCCGCCCGCATGCCCCGCGCGCGGCTCGCAGCCGCAGGCCAGCGGCACGGCGCTCAGGTCGCCGGCGCTCTCCTGCCAGGCCAGCGCCGGCAGGCTGCGGCCCGCGACCAGTTCCGCCAGCAGCGACTGCGCGGCCGGTGCGTCGAGCCGCGCGAGCAGCATCGCGCTCAAGCCCGCCACCGCCAGCAGCGGCTCGGGCGCCACATGCTCGCCCGCGGCCCGCAGGATCTGCGCGGCGCCCGCGAGATCCAGCCCCAGGCCGCCCGCGGATTCGGGTGCCAGCATGCCGGTCCAGCCCAGTTCGGCAATGGCGCTCCAGCCCTGCGCCTCATCGGCATCGGGCCGTTCCATGCGCTCGCGCCGCCGCTGGATGGAACGGCTGCGAACGAAGTAGTCGAGCGCGGCATCGCGCATGGCGGAAAGTGATTCGGTGTCCATCGCCGCAGCGTGACAGAACGGCCCGCCGCGCGGCATTTGCATTTGCCGAAGGGAGGGTTTCGCATTCACAGACCCGCCTCGTGCGAGGGCGGCATAGATTCGGCGCATGACCACCACAAAGATCAAGAAATCCCTGCACACCGCGCTCGGCCACAGCACCCCCGACAGGATCACTGTGCGCGGGCGCGACCTGCCCTCCGAGATCCTGGGCCACCTGAACCTCGGCGACATGGCCTTCCTGGAGCTCACGGGCCGCATCCCGACGCCGCAGGAATCGGTCACCTTCAATGCCATCGTCGTCACGCTGGTCGAGCATGGCGTCACGCCGAGCGCGCTGGCCGCGCGCCTGACCTATGCGGGCGCGCCCGAGGCGCTGCAGGCCGCCGTGGCCGCGGGCCTGTGCGGGCTGGGCACGGTGTTCGTGGGCAGCACCGAGGGCGCGGCGAAGATGCTCTACGAGGCCATTCCCTTCGGCGAGAAGCCGGGGCGGCCGCTCGCCGACATGGCGAAGGACATCGTGGCCGACCACCGCGCGCGCCAGCAGATCGTGCCGGGCCTGGGCCATCCGCTGCACAAGCCGATCGACCCGCGCACGCCGCGCCTGTTCCAGATCGCCGAGGAGAACGGCCTCTCGGGCCACTACGTGGCGCTGATGCAGGCGGTTCAGCAGGAGGCCGAGCGCGTCTCGGGCAAGTCGCTGCCCATCAACGCGACGGGCGCCATCGGCGCGATTGCGGCCGAGTTCGGCTTTCCGTGGAAGATCATCCGCGGCCTGGGTGTGATGGCGCGCGCCATCGGGCTCGTGGGGCACCTCCTCGAGGAGATCGACGACCCGATGGCCATCGAGATCTGGCAACGCGTGGAAAAGGAAGCCGGCGGCCCGCGCCAGGATTGAACGAGATGAACAACAGCAACGACACCCGCTTTCCCGACATCCGAGATGCCGTGCGCGACCTGTGCGCGCAGTTTCCCAACGAGTACTTCCGCAAGATCGACGAGGCCCGCGGCTACCCCGCCGAGTTCGTCGAGGCGCTCACCAAGGCCGGCTGGATGGCCGCGCTCATTCCGCAGGAGTACGGCGGCTCGGGCCTCGGGCTCACCGAAGCCTCGGTGATCATGGAAGAGATCAACCGCTGCGGCGGCAACTCGGGCGCCTGCCACGGCCAGATGTACAACATGGGCACGCTGCTGCGCCACGGCAGCGAAGCGCAGAAGCGCGCCTACCTGCCGCGCATCGCCACCGGCGAGCTGCGCCTGCAGTCGATGGGCGTGACCGAGCCCAGCACCGGCACCGACACCACGAAGATCAAGACCACGGCCGTGAAGAAGGGCGACCGCTACGTCGTCAACGGCCAGAAGGTCTGGATCTCGCGCATCCAGCATTCGGACCTGATGATCCTGCTGGCGCGCACCACGCCGCTGGCGGACGTGAAGAAGAAATCCGAGGGCATGTCGATCTTCATCGTCGACCTGCGCGAGGCCATCGGCAAAGGCATGACGGTGCGGCCCATCCTGAACATGGTGAACCATGAGACCAACGAGCTGTTCTTCGAGAACCTCGAGATCCCGGCCGAGAACCTGATCGGCGAAGAGGGCCAGGGCTTCAAGTACATCCTCGACGGCCTCAATGCCGAGCGCACGCTGATCGCGGCCGAATGCATCGGCGACGGCTACTGGTTCATCGACAAGGTCACGGCGTACACCAAGGAGCGCGTGGTGTTCGGCCGGCCCATCGGGCAGAACCAGGGCGTGCAGTTTCCGATTGCCGAGGCCTTCATCGAGATCGAAGCCGCCAACCTCATGCGCTATGAAGCCTGCCGCCTGTTCGATGCGCGCGAGCCCTGCGGTGCACAGGCCAACATGGCGAAGTACCTGGCGGCCAAGGCCAGCTGGGAGGCCGCCAATGCCTGCCTGCAGTTCCATGGCGGCTTCGGCTTTGCCTGCGAATACGACATCGAGCGCAAGTTCCGCGAGACGCGGCTCTACCAGGTGGCGCCGATCTCGACCAACCTCATCCTGAGCTATGTCGCCGAACACATGCTCGGCTTGCCGCGTTCGTTCTGAAGGCACTCCATGACCTCATCGAATCATCCCAGCCGAGAGCTCGCCACCTTCGCCGCCGAACTTCGCTTCGCCGACATTCCGGCCCCCGTGCTGCGCCGCACCGAGGACCTGATGCTCGACTGGCTGGGCTCCGTGCTCGCGGCGCGTGCGGCGCGGCCGGTGCGCAGCATCGAGCGCTTCGCGCAGGTGATGGGGCCGGCCGACGGGCCGAGCGAAATGCTCACGTCGCGCCGCACCACCTCGCCAGTGTTCGCGGCACTGGTCAACGCGGCGGCCTCGCACTATGTGGAGCAGGACGACGTGCACAACGGCTCGGTGTTCCATCCCGCGGCCGTGGTCATCGCGCCCGCGCTGGCCGTGGCGCAGAGCCTTGGCGCCAGCGGTGCGCAACTGCTGACCGCGGTGGTGGCGGGCTACGAGGTCGGCATCCGTGTCGGCGAGTTCCTGGGCCGCTCGCACTACAAGACCTTCCACACCACCGCGACGGCGGGTACGCTGGCTGCGGCTGCCGCCGTGGGCCGCCTGCTCGAGCTCGCGCCGCCGCAGATGCTGCACGCCTTCGGTTCGGCCGGCACGCAGTCGGCGGGCGTATGGGAGTTCCTGCGTGATGCGGCCGACTCCAAGCAGCTGCACTGCGCGCATGCGGCCGCCAGCGGGCTGATGTCGGCCTACCTCGCGCAGGACGGCTTCACGGGCGCGGCAAAGGTGCTCGAGGGTGCGCAGGGCCTGGGCGTGGGCATGTCGAGCGATGCCGATCCGGCACGGCTCACCGACCGCCTCGGCACGCGCTGGGCACTGGCCGAAACCTCGTTCAAGTACCACGCGTCCTGCCGCCACACGCATCCCGCGGCCGATGCGCTGCTGCAGGTGATGGCCGAACACAAGCTCGCGCATGGCGACGTGGCCCGCGTGACCGCGCATGTGCACCAGGGCGCCATCGATGTGCTGGGCCGCGTGACGGTGCCGGCCACCGTGCACCAGGGCAAGTTCTCGATGGGCACGGTGCTGGGCCTGATCGCGGTGCATGGCCGCGCGGGGCTCGGCGAGTTCGACCGCGACTTTCTCGCGCCCGAGGTGGCCGCGTTCCGCGACAAGGTGGAAATGGAACTCGATGCCGAGGTCGACAGCGCCTACCCCGCGCGCTGGATCGGCAAGGTCAGCGTGCGCACCAACGACGGCCGCATACTGGCCGGCCGCGTCGACGAACCCAAGGGCGACCCGGGCAACAGCCTGAGCCGCGCCGAGATCGAGGACAAGATGCAGCGCCTCGCGCACTACGGCGAAGGCGCCACCGCCGACGAGGCGAAGGCGCTGTGCCAGCGCATCTGGCAGCTGGAATCTGCGCCGCGCGTGGGCCGCTGGCTCGGCTGAGGCCGTTCAGGCGAACAGCCGGCCCTGCCCGGGCGAGCGCGCATCAAGGCACGCGGTGCGCACGAGGTCCCAGAACCCCGCAGGCGAACTCGACACCACGGGCAGCTGCAGCCGTGCTTCCACTTCGCGCACGGCATCGAGCGTGACCAACCCGCCGCATGAAATGAGGATGCCGTCCGCGCCGGGCTGCGCATCGAACACCCTGAGGCACAGGTCGACCAGCACCTGTGTGGGCACCTGGCCGACGGCCTGCACGTCGGAGATGGCCAGCCCCTCGAGCGCCAGCGGCTCGAAGCCGCTCTGTTCGAGGTAGCGCCGCAGATGCGCGTTGACCTCGTCGATGTAGGCCGTGGCCACCGCCACGCGCCGCACGCCCAGATGGCGCAGCGCGCCGACGATGGCGTTGCTCATGGTCGTGCAGGGCAGTCCGGTGGCGCGCGCCATCTCGACTTCGAGCTGCCGATTGAACGCGGCGCCGCGGAAGAAGCTCAGCGAGGTGCCCATGAGCGAGACCGCGGCAGCGCCCTCGGCCTTGAGCGCCACCGCCTTCTCGACCACCGAGTCGATCACCTCGGTGTACCCGCGCGTGGAAATTTCGCCAAGGCCCAGCCCCAGCGCGCTGAAGCGGATGCGGTCGCCGTAGAGCAGCGGACCGTCCACCGGCACCGCGCCGGCGGCCGGCGGCACGATCAGGCCCAGGTGCGGCAGCGCCATCTACTTGCCCTCCGCCACGATGTTCTGCTCGGCGATGATGCGTTGCCAGCGCTTCGTCTCCTCGGCCATGTCCTTGCCGAGCTGCGCCGGCGTGGCGTAGGCGCGCAGCGTGCCCTGCGCGGCCGCCGCGGCGCCGGCCTCGGGCGCATCGAGCACGGTCTTCACCGCGGCCGAGAGCTTGCCGACGATCTCGTCGGGCGTGCCGGCCGGTGCGAGCACGAAGATGCGCGGCGCCACGTCGAAGCCCGGCAGCGCATCGGCCAGCGGCGGCACGCTCTCGGCGCCTTCGAGCCGCGCGGTGTTCATCAGCGCGATCGCGCGCAGCTTGCCGGCCTTGGCCTGCGCCATGCCGGCCGTGGCGCTGACCACGCCGATCGGCACCTGCCCGCCGACCACGTCGGGCACGATCTGCGCGGCGCCCCGGTAGGGCACGTGCACCACGGTGCTGCCGGTCGATTGCTTCAGCATCTCGAAGCCCAGGTGCTGCACCGTGCCGACGCCCGAGGTGGCGAAGGAATAGCGCGCCGGGTTCGCCTTGAGCTCCTTCACCAGCTCGGCCGGCGTCCGGGCCGGAAAGTCGTTGCCGGTGACGATCATCAGCGGCGAGACGAAAGCCCCCGCCACCGGCTTGAAGCTGGTGAGCGGATCGAGGCCGATCTTCGGCTGCAGCAGCTTGGCGATCAGCAGCGCGCTGTCACCCATCATGAGCGTGTAGCCGTCGGGCGCGGCCTTGGCGACGAACTCGGCCGCGATCAGGCCGGCGGCGCCGGTGCGGTTGTCGACCATCACCTGCTGGCCGAGCACCGCCGACAGGCGCGTGCCCAGCAGGCGCGCGACCGCGTCGACGCCGCCGCCGGCCGAATAGCCGACCACGAGTCGGATCGGCTTGTCGGGGTACTTCTGGGCCCAGGCGGCAGGCGCGGCGAGCGCGCCAGCAAGGCCCAGGGCCATGGCAGCACGCAGCGCCTGGCGGCGTGCAGGGCGAACAAGGTCTGTAGCTTTTTTCATCGTGTCTCCAATGGTCATCGATCAGCGGCCGTCTGCGCGGCTTCTTCAAGTGCACCCGCGGGACCGGCTTTGCCGGGCCGCCGGGTGCGCCCCCCAGTGGGGGGAGCGCCAAAGGCGCTTCGGGGGGCGTCCATTCCTAGGCTTTGCCCTTGCCACGCGAAGTGGGCAGCTTCGCGAGCTCGCGCACGCGATCCGCATTGGGCGCGAAGCCCAGGCCCGGCGTCTCGGGCAGCTGCAGCCAGCCGTCCTGCGGCACCGGCAGGCCGTCGAAGACCTGCTTGAGCATCTGCACGGCCACGTAGTGGTATTCGGCCATGCCGCCGTTCGACACGCCCGCATGCAGGTGCATGTTGTGGAAGGGCCAGGCGCCGCCGTTGTCGATCGGCACGTTGAAGGCCTGCGCCATGCCCGCGATCTTCAGGCACTGCGTGTAGCCGCCCGAGATGGTCACGTTGGGCTGCAGCACGTCGGCCGCCTGGTTCACCAGCAGGTCGCGGAAGCGGAAGGCCAGCCCTTCGTTCTGCCCGCAGGCCAGCGGAATGCTGGTGCGTGCGCGCAGCTGGGCCATCTGCCGCACGTCGTTCTGCGTGAGCGGCTCCTCGAAGAAGCTGATGCCGTAGGGCTCGATGCGGCGCGCGAGCTCGGTCGCATGGAACAGGTCGAGGCCGCAGTTGGCGTCGACATACAGCTTCACGTCGGGGCCGACCGCCTCGCGCACGGCAGCCACGCGGCGCACGTCCTCGGCAATGACCTCGTCGATGGGCCGCGGCTCGTCTCGCCGCGCGAGCGCATGGCCGCCGACGGTCATCTTCAGGCGCCGGAAGCCCTGCGAGACCCAGAGCCTGGCGGCGGCGGCGAGCTGGTCGCGCTCGAAGAAGCCGAAGCCGAAGGTCGCATACACCGGCACCTTCGAGCGCGCACCGCCCAGCAGGCGCCACAGCGGCTGGCCGAGTGCTTTGCCCTTGAGGTCCCACAGCGCGATGTCGAGCGCCGCGATGGCGTGGCTCGCGTAGCCGGTCTGGCCGCGCGGCGAGAGCAGCCAGTAGAGCTTCTCCCACAGGCGCTCGGTGGCCATCGGGTCTTCGCCGATCAATGCCGGGCCGGCCACCTCGCGCACGGCAGCGGCGATGATTTCTTCTTCGGTGATGGCCGTCATGCCATGGCCGACAAGGCCGGTGTCGGTCTCGATCTCGGTCAGGCAGAGCGAGAGCGAGGTCTGCTGGTTGAGCCCCAGCACATCGATGGTGACGGGAATGTTCAGCGGCGTGGCGCTGACGCGGATGATCTTCAAGAATGTCTCCTTTTTGCCTTGCTTCGGCTGCACGATTCTTGGTGCGCAGGCCGTGGAGAACAATTCGTTTTTGGCGGGCGCGAGGCTTCGCGCGGCGCGAAGGCTCAGGGATCAGTCCGGCCGGCCGAGATGCTCCAGCACGGAGCGCGCGGCCGCGGTCAGGTCCTGCTGCCGCCGCACGCACAGCAGGTGCCGGCGCACCGCCCACGGCGCATCGAGCTTGAGGCAGCGCAGCTTCAGTATCTGCAGCTGCGGCAGGATGGCCGCGTAGGGCAGCACGCCGATGCCCACGCCCTGCTCCACCATGCGGCACACCATGTCGAAGCTGCCCACCTGCATGCGCACCTTGAGCGGCAGCTGCGCCTCCAGCGCCGCGTTCAGCAGCACGCGGTGCAGCGCCGTGCCTTCGCGCACCACGATATGGTCGTGCCGAAGCACCTCGTCCACGCCGATGCGCTTGCGCCTGGCCAGCGGGTGGTCGCGCGCCACCACCACCGCCAGTTCATCGCTGCGGTAGGGCAGGCATTCGAGCATTTCGGCGGGCGTGTGGCCCTCGATCACGCCGATGTCGGCCAGACCGGCCTGCACAGCCTTCACGACCTCGGTGCTGGCGCGCTCCTGCAGGTCGATCTTGAGCACCGGATGCAGCCGCAGGAAGGAGCCGATCTGCGCGGGCAGGAACTGCGCGATGGTGGACGCGTTGGCCGTGATGCTGACCACGCCCGCCACACCGTTCTGGAAATCGTCGAGCTCGGCGCCCAGCCGGTCCATGGCCGAGAGCACGGCGCGCGCATGCAGCAGCAGGCCATGGCCCGCCGAAGTGAGCGTGACGCCGCGCGCATGGCGCACCAGCAGCGGCAGCCGCGCGCGGGCTTCCAGGTCGGAGATGCGCTTGCTCGCGGCCGCAAGTGCGATGTGGCAGCGCTTGGCGCCTTCGCTGATGCTGCCGTGGTCGGCCACGGCCACGAACAGGCGCAGCGACTTCAGGTCGGCGGACATGGCCTGCGCGCCTTCTTCAGGGCGCAACGAGATGGTCGAACAGCTCGCGCGCCGAGGCCGGCAGCTGCTCGCGGCTGCGCGCGATCAGCTTGAGCTCGCGCTCCGCCCAGGCATCGCTGAGCGCCACGGTCGCGATGCGCATCGCCAGCGACAGCCGCTGCGCCGACGAGGCCGGCAGCACGCCGACGCCCACGCCCGCCTCGATCATCAGGCAGATCGCCTCGAAGCTGCTGACCTGGATGCGCGGGTTGAAGCCGCGGCCGGCCAGCTCGGCCCGGCGCTGCAGGAAGCGGTGGATGGCGCTGCCGTGGTGCAGGCCCACGTGCTGCTCGTCGAGCGTGTCGGCAAAGGCCACCGAGGGCGCACCCGCCAGGTGGTGCGCGGCGGGCACCACCAGCACCAACTGGTTGCGGCCGAAGGGGCGCGCATCGAGCTCGCCGGTGTGCACGTCGCCGGCCAGGATGCCGATGTCGGCCTCGCCATCGGCCACGGCGCGCACGATTTCCTCGCTCAGGTATTCGCGCAGGTCCACCTGCACCGCCGGATGCTGCGTCAGAAAACCGGCCAGCTTCTGCGGCAGGTATTCGGTGATGGAGGTGGTGTTGGCGAACACGCGCACATGGCCCTTGATGCCCTTGCCGAAGTCCTGCATGTCGCAGCGCAGGTGCTCCATCTGCTGCATCACGCGCTTGGCGTGGTAGAGCACCGCCTGCCCCGCGGCCGTGAGGCTCACGCCCTGCGCGCTGCGGTGCAGCAGCTTGCCGCCCACGGCTTCTTCCATCTGCTTGATGCGCGTGGATGCGGCCGCCAGCGAGATGCAGGCCTTCTCGGCGCCGCGCGTGAGGCTGCGCGCGTCCGCCACGTAGACGAACAGTTTCAGGTCGAACAGGTCGAAATGCAGGTTCACCGGGCGTGCGCACCAAAGAGGAAGGAAACGCGCATTGTCCGGCGAATGGCGTCCTGCGTACTCTCTTTCGGGTTTGTCCCCAGGCCCTCAGACCGGATCCCAGCTGAACACGTCGGCCGAACGGTCCAGCGGATGGAAGCTCGCGCGCATGGCGGGCATGGCGTGCTCGGCGATGCTCTCGGGCGTCCAGCCTTCGGAGCGGTGGATGGAGCGCACCGGCCGCGGCTGGCTGATGAGCGAGATCTCGTTGTTGCGCACCGAGAAGATCTGGCCGTTGACCGCGCCGGCCGCATCGCTTGCCAGGTACACCGCGAGCGGCGCCACCTTGGCCGGCGTCATCTGCTTGATCTTGTCGACGCGGGCGCGCTGCTCGTCGGTGTCGGTGGGAATGGCGCCGATCATGCGGCTCCAGGCGAAGGGCGCGATGCAGTTGGAGCGCACGTTGAACTTGAGCATGTCGAGCGCGGTCGACTTCGACAGCGCCACGATGCCGAGCTTGGCCGCCGCATAGTTGGCTTGGCCGTAGTTGCCGATGAGGCCCGAGGTCGAGGTCATGTGCACCATCGCGCCCGAGTTCT
Organism: Variovorax sp. VRV01; assembly: GCF_014852545.1. Taxonomy (NCBI): domain Bacteria; kingdom Pseudomonadati; phylum Pseudomonadota; class Betaproteobacteria; order Burkholderiales; family Comamonadaceae; genus Variovorax; species Variovorax sp. VRV01. Next base: position 11,247 of record NZ_JACVBS010000035.1, on the reverse strand, counting down.
GTTCCTTGAAATGCGTGGCGGCCGCGCGGCTCACGTAGAAGGCGCCGTACAGGTGCACCTTGATCACGGCGTCCCATTCGTCGACCGACATCTTGTGGAAGAAGCGGTCGCGCAGGATGCCGGCGTTGTTGACCACCGCATCGATGCGCCCGAAGCTCTCGACCGCGCATTCGACGATGCGCGCCGCGCTGGCCGCATCGGCCACGCTGTCGGTGTTGGGCACGGCCTGGCCGCCCGCGGCGCGGATCTCGTCGACCACCTGCTGCGCAGGGCCGGCGCTGCCGCCCGCGCCGTCGAGCGCGGCGCCGATGTCGTTCACCACCACCTTGGCGCCATGGCTCGCCATGGCCAGCGCGATGTCGCGCCCGATGCCGCCGCCCGCGCCGGTGACGACGACTACTTTTCCTTCAACCATGTGTGTCTGCTCCGGATAGCCGCCCGCAGTGTCGCGGGCAGTTCCAGAATGCCACAGGGGCCGGGCTGCGGGTTCCGGATTTCCGAAGAGGGGCTTCGGCGGCGCCCTCGTCCCTTATTGCCGCGCAGTGCGGATGTTCGGCGGCAGCGCCTGCGGCCAGCTGGTGCGGAACGGGTTGATGTCGAGCCCGCCGCGCCGCGTGTAGCGCGCATACACCGCGAGCTTGTTGGGCTGGCAGCGGCGCCAGATGTCGGTGAACATGCGCTCCACGCAGGGTTCGTGGAACTCGTTGTGGTTGCGAAAGCTCACGATGTACGCGAGCAGGCCGGCCTGATCGATGGCCGGGCCGCTGTAGCGGATCTGCACGCTGCCCCAGTCGGGCTGGCCGGTGACGAGGCAGTTGCTCTTGAGCAGGCGGCTGGTGAGCGTCTCGTTCACCGGCGGCTGGGTGCTGTCGCTGGACAGCAGTTCGGGCGCAGGCTGGTAGTGGGTGCACTCGATGTCGAGCCGGTCGAGGTCCAAGCCGTCGAGCTCGTGCACCGGCTCGCGGTCGAACAGGTCGGGCGCCAGCAGCTTCACGCCGATGCCGGCCGATTGGTCGCTGCCGCGCCAGAGCGCCTCGGACAGGTCGGCGCGCAGGCGCTCGCGCACAGCCTCAACGCTCGCGAAGGCGCTGCTGTTGAAGCTGTTGAGGTACAGCTTGAACGACTTGCTCTCGATGATGTTGGGCGTTTCGCAGGGAATGGTGAAGTGCGCGATGGCCAGCTGGGGCTTGCCGCGCAGGTTGAGCCAGCTCACCTCGAACGCGGTCCAGAGATCGGCGCCGAAGAAGGGCAGCGCGCCGGCGGCGATGCCCATGGCTTCGCGCTGGGTGCTGCGCGCAATCGGAAAGAGCAAGGAAGGGTCGTACCGGTCGGCATAGGCCGAGGCGCGGCCCAGCTGCGACTGCTCGGGCGTGTTGGGGTTGCCGGGGGGGATGTTGTCGAGGCTCATGGCTTGTGGTGTTCTTCGGCCGCGTGCAGGAACGGCGCGATGTGGTGGGCGAGGATGGCGCAGACCTCGGGCGGCAGGTCATGGCCCATGCCGGGAATGCTGACGAACTTCGCGCCCGGAATGCGCTTGGCGGTGTCCAGCCCGCAGGCCATCGGCACCAGCGCGTCGGCTTCGCCGTGCAGCACCAGCGTCGGGCACTTGATGCGCGGCAGCACTTCGGGGCGGCGCGCGTCGGCGCCAATCGCGAGCATCTGGCGGAACATGCCGGCCGGGCGGTAGGCGCGGCGCATGCTGAAGGTGAGGCGCTCGGCCAAGGCCTCGGTGCTCTGCGGATAGGCGGGGCTCTGGATCAGCCTGAGCAGCCGGATGCTGTGCGCCACCAGCTCGGCCTCGCCGCCGCCCAGGGGCCGGCGCAGCAGCATGGCGGCAACATCGCTGCGCGGTCCGGGCAGGCCCCGCGCACCGCTGGAACTCATGATGCTCACGAGGCTGGTCACGCGCTCGGGCGCTTCGGCGGCCAGGTGCTGCGCGATCATGCCGCCCATCGAGGCGCCGATGATGTGCGCCTGCCTGATGCCCAGCGCGTCGAGCACGCCCAGCGAATCGCGCGCCATGTCCTGCAGGGTGTAGGCCGAACGCACCTGCAGGCCCAGGCGCTGGCGGATGCTCTCCCACACGATGTTGCCGGTGCCCGCATGGTCGAAGCCCTGGCTCAGGCCGATGTCGCGGTTGTCGTGGCGCACCACGCGAAAGCCCGCATCGACCAGCGCCTGCACGAAGTCCTGCGGCCAGCCGACCAGCTGCATGCCCAGGCCCATGATGAGCAGGGCCACGGGGCGGCCTTCGCCGCCGGTGTCGTCGACCTCGATCTGCAATCCGTTGGCCAGCAGCTTCATCGCGCCCTTGTCATTTGAATTCGCGTTCGCGCAGCCATTTGGTGGCCACCCACTTCTCGCCCGCGAGCACGGGCGCGCCGCCATGCAGCGTGCGGGTGGCGGGGTCGGGTTCCTCGTAGCTGAAGAACACGCCGGTGCCGCGCACGGGCGCCACTTCCAGGCCGACGTCGGGGAAGGTGGTGGCACCGCCCTGCCCCGGCTCCTGCAGGTACATCACGAGCGTGGCCACGCGCTGGCCGCCGCGCTTGAGGATGGTGGGCGTGCCGGGCTCGCCGGGATCGAAGTAGTCGTAGTGCGGGCGGTACTGGGCGCCGGGCGCATAGCGCAGGATCTGCAGGCCTTCGCCAAACTCCACCGGCCAGCGCAGCAGCGCGGCAATGCGCTGCTCGAGGCGCGAGACGATCTCGTTCTCGCCGCGCTCGAAGAACATGCCTTCGCTGGTGCGATCGACGTTGAGCACCTCTCCGCCGGTGCGCGTCTCGACCGTGAGCGAGCGCGCCAGCCGCACCCGCGCCGCGGCGATCAGCCCTTCGCACTCCTCGGGCGACACCAGGTTGCCGAACACGACCACGCGCGGATGCCGCATGGTCTGCAGCACCTGCACGCGGCGGTCGCCCGCGTCAATGTAGAGCGGCGCGCCTTCGAGGTCGGGGCCGGGCATCTCGGTGCGCCGCGGCCTGGCCACCTCCACGTGCGGAAAGCCGGCCTCGAGCTGCGCCAGCGCGAGGTCGGTGGCCGCGTCCTGCCAGCCGGCCGCGCGCATCGAGGCGCGCAACGCGGGCACCGAATGCCCTGCCGCGAGCTGCGACACCAGCCATTCCCGGAGCTCCGGACTGATCGGTTGCGACATATCAAGTCTTCCTTCTGAACACCAGCCTTTCGGCGTTGGACACCGTGGCGTCGAAACCATAACCCTCGAGATCGAATTTTTCCAGCGCCTTGGGCGTGGCGGCCTTGTGCAGCACCGCCCAGCGCGCGAGCAGGCCGCGGGCGCGCTTGGCGTAGAAGCTCACGATCTTGTAGCGGTCGCCCTTCCATTCCTCGAACACGCATTCGACCACGCGCGCCTTGAGCGCCTTCCGGTCCACCGACTTGAAGTACTCCTGCGAGGCCACATTGACCACGACCGGCGCGCGGTCGGCCGCCAGGCGCTGGTTCAGGTGCTCCGCAATGCGCGAGCCCCAGAAGGCATACAGGTCCTTGCCATGGCGATTGGCAAGCGGCGTGCCCATCTCGAGCCGGTAGGGCTGCAGCAGGTCGAGCGGGCGCAGCAGGCCGTAGAGGCCGCTCAGGATGCACACGTGCTCCTGCGCCCAGGCCAGTTGCGCGGGCGTGAGCGAGCGCGCGTCCAGGCCCCCGTAGACGTCGCCGTCGAACGCGAAGGCGGCCTGGCGGGCGTTCCTGGGCGTGCTCTTGCCGGACCAGGCCTGGTAGCGCGCCACGTTGAGCGCAGAGAGCTTGTCCGACAGGTGCATGAGCTCCGAGATCTGCTGCGGCGACTTCTCGCGCAGCAGCCTGATCAGTTCGGCCGAGGGGCCGCGAGGGGCTTCGAAATGGGGTTGGGTGGCGGGGATTTCGGCGGGAACGGGGGTGTCGTAGTCGAGCGATTTCGCAGGGGAGAGCAGGAAGAGCATCCCGGAATTATGTGGGGTGGGGCTGCCCCGGGGCGGCCCCGGTAAAATCGCCGGCTATCCCATCTTGTCCCCACGGCACCCCCGAAGGCGCCGCTTCTGCATTTCCCATGAGCGAACCCACCACCCCTTCCGCCCAGCCTGGACTGGAGAGCCTCTCCAAGTCGTTCGAACCCGCCGCCATCGAGGCGCACTGGGGCCCCGAATGGGAGCAGCGCGGCTACGCCAAGGCCGGTTTCCGCGGCACGCAGCAGCCCAAGGAAGGCGCCGATTCGTTCGCGATCCAGCTGCCGCCGCCCAACGTGACGGGCACGCTGCACATGGGCCATGCCTTCAACCAGACCATCATGGACAGCCTGGCACGCTACCACCGCATGAAGGGCGACAACACGCTGTGGGTGCCGGGCACCGACCATGCGGGCATCGCAACGCAGATCGTGGTGGAGCGCCAGCTGCAGGAGCAGAAGATCAGCCGCCATGACCTGGGCCGCAAGAATTTCGTGGCACGCGTGTGGGAATGGAAGGAAAAATCGGGCAACACCATCACCGAGCAGATGCGCCGCATGGGCGACACGGTCGACTGGAGCCGCGAATACTTCACGATGGACGACGACCTCTCGAAGGTGGTCACGCAGACTTTTGTCTCGCTCTACGAGGAAGGCCTGATCTACCGCGGCAAGCGCCTGGGCAACTGGGACCCGGTGCTCAAGACCTCGGTGAGCGACCTCGAAGTGGAAAGCGAAGAGGAAGACGGCTCGCTCTGGCACATTGCCTACCCCCTCGAAGACGGCAGCGGCACACTGACCGTGGCCACCACGCGGCCCGAGACCATGCTCGGCGACACCGCCGTGATGGTCCACCCCGAAGACGAGCGCTACAGGCACCTGATCGGCCAGCGCGTGAAGCTGCCGCTCGTGGATCGGCTGATTCCCATCATTGCCGACGACTACGTCGACAAGGAATTCGGCACCGGCGTGGTCAAGGTCACGCCCGCGCACGACTACAACGACTATGCCGTCGGCCAGCGCCACAAGCTCGAGCTGATCGGCATCCTCGCGCTCGACGCCACCATCAACGACAACGCGCCCGAGAAATACCGCGGCATGGACCGCTTCGTGGCGCGCAAGGCCATCGTGGCCGACCTCGAGGCGCTCGGCCTGCTGGTCGAGGTGAAGAAGCACAAGCTGATGGTGCCGCGCTGCGCGCGCTCCGGCGCCATCGTCGAGCCGATGCTCACCGACCAGTGGTACGTGGCCATGACGCGCCCCGGCGCCGACGGCCAGTCGATCGCGCAGAAGGCCATCGACGTGGTGAAGACCGGCGAGGTGCGCTTCGTGCCCGAGAACTGGGTCAACACCTACAACCACTGGATGGAGAACATCCAGGACTGGACCATCTCGCGCCAGCTCTGGTGGGGCCACCAGATCCCCGCCTGGTACGACGAAGACGGCAAGGTGTACGTCGCGCACGACGAGGCCGAGGCGCAGGCCAAGGCACCGGGCAAGACGCTTCGCCGCGACGAGGACGTGCTCGACACCTGGTATTCGTCGGCGCTGGTGCCCTTCTCCTCGCTCGGCTGGCCCGCGAAGACTGAAGACCTCGCGCTGTACCTGCCCTCCACGGTGCTCGTGACGGGCTACGACATCATCTTCTTCTGGGTCGCCCGGATGATCATGATGACCAAGCACTTCACCGGCAAGGTGCCGTTCAAGGACGTGTACATCCACGGCCTGGTGCGCGATGCGCAGGGCAAGAAGATGAGCAAGTCCGAAGGCAACGTGCTCGACCCGGTCGACCTGATCGACGGCATCGCACTGCCCGAGCTGCTCGACAAGCGCACGCAGGGTTTGCGCAAGCCCGAGACCGCGCCCGCGGTGCGCAAGAACACGCAGAAGGAATTTCCCGAAGGCATTCCGGCCTTCGGCGCCGATGCGCTGCGCTTCACCTTCGCATCGCTCGCCTCGCTCGGCCGCAGCATCAACTTCGACAGCAAGCGCTGCGAGGGCTACCGCAACTTCTGCAACAAGCTCTGGAACGCCACGCGCTTCGTGCTGATGAACTGCGAAGGACAGGACTGTGGCCTGCGCGAGCACACGAAGGAAGAATGCAAGGTCGGCGGACCGGCGCACGGCTACCTGAAGTTCAGCCGCGCCGATTTCTGGATCGCCTCGCAGCTGCAGCGCGTCGAGGCCGAAGTGGCCAAGGGCTTCGAGGAATACCGGCTCGACAACGTGGCCAACGCCATCTACCAGTTCGCCTGGGACGAGTTCTGCGACTGGTACCTGGAAATCGCGAAGGTGCAGATCCAGACCGGCGACGATGCGCAGAAACGCGCCACGCGCCGCACGCTGATCCGCACGCTCGAGGCCTTGCTGCGCCTCGCGCATCCGGTAATTCCGTTCATCACCGAGGAGCTCTGGCAGAAGGTGGCGCCCGTCGCCGGACGCGAGGGCGAATCGATCATGATCGCGGCCTACCCCAAGAGCCAGCCCGAGAAGATCGACGAAGCGGCTGAAGCGCATGTGGCGCGCCTGAAGGCGCTGGTCGATGCCTGCCGCACGCTGCGCGGCGAAATGAACGTGTCGCCCGCGGTGCGCCTGCCGCTCTATGCTGTGGCCGACGATGCCGAGGGCGCTGCCTTCCTGCGCGATGCGGCGCCGGTGCTGCAGGCCCTCGCCAAGCTCAAGGAAGTGAAGGTCTTCGACGACGAGGCTTCGTGGTCGGCGGCGGCCGAAGCGGCGCCCGTGGCCGTGGTCGGCACGGCGCGCCTGTGCCTGCACATGGAGATCGACAAGGCCGCCGAGCGCGCGCGCATCGGCAAGGAAATTGCTCGCATCGAGGGCGAGATCCTCAAGGTGAACGGCAAGCTTGGAAACGAAGCCTTTGTGGCTAAGGCACCGCCGGCCGTGATCGAACAGGAGCGCAAGCGCCTGGCCGATTTCAGCACCACGCTGGAGCGTCTTCGCGACCAGCTTGTGCGTCTCGGCTGACACACGTGGGTCTGGGCAAGGTTTAGCATGGCAACGACGGCATTTCCATGCCGCCGTTGAGCCATCAAACCTTCTTCTTCAACTGAACGAACAGACGCCCAAATTGTCCATGCCCACTCCCTCGACACGCATCCGCAAGGCCGTATTTCCTGTTGCAGGTTTCGGCACCCGCTTTCTGCCCGCCACCAAGGCGCAGCCCAAGGAAATGCTGCCGGTTGTCGACAAGCCACTCATCCAGTACGCGGTTGAGGAAGCCTACGCGGCGGGCATTCGCGACATGATTTTCGTAACTGGTCGAAACAAACGTGCCATCGAAGACCACTACGACACCGCCTACGAACTCGAAAGCCAACTCGAGGCCAGCGGCAAGCTCGAACTGCTCAACATCGCGCGCTCGGTCATGCCCGACGACATGACCTGCTCCTACGTGCGCCAGCCGCGCATGCTCGGGCTCGGCCATGCGGTGCTGTGCGCCGAACACCTCGTGGGTAACGAGCCCTTCGCCGTGCTGCTGGCCGACGACCTGATGGTCGGCCCCGTGGGCGGCGCACCTGTGCTCGCGCAGATGACGGCCGCCTTCGGCAAGCTCGGTGCTTCGGTGCTCGCGGTGCAGGAAGTGCCGCTCGAACACGTCAAGCGCTACGGCATCGTGGCGGGCGAATCCATCGGCGACGATCTCGTGAAGGTCGATCGCATGATCGAGAAGCCTTCGCCGGACAAGGCTCCCTCGCGCCTCGGCGTGGCAGGCCGCTACATCCTCACGCCCGGCGTGTTCGACGAGATCCGCAACCAGCCCAAGGGCGCGGGCGGCGAGATCCAGCTCACCGACGGCATCGCGGCGCTGATGAAGAAGGAATCGGTCTACGCCTATGCCTACAAGGGCATCCGCTACGATTGCGGCAGCAAGGAAGGCTTTCTGCAAGCGTCGGTGGAGCTTGCACTCGCGCACCCCGAGGTCGGTGCGCAGTTCCGCGAATACCTCAAAAGCCTGGAGCTCTGAAGAAAAAGGGCCCCGACGGGGCCCTATTCTTTTGTTCCGGTCAGCGCCTCTTCAGCACATGGATGAAGTCGCTGCCGATCGTCTGCTGCTCGACCAGCTCGTTGCCGGTCTGGCGCGCAAAGGCCTGGAAGTCGCGCACCGACCCTGGGTCGGTCGACACCACCTTCAGCAGCTGGCCGCTCGCCATGTCGTTGAGCGATTTCTTGGCCTTGAGAATGGGCAGCGGGCAGTTCAGGCCCCGCGTGTCGAGTTCGCGATCAACCTGCATTCTTCGGCTCCTCGGGCGGCAGGTTCAAGCCGCGCCGCCGCTCCTCGTTCTCCGCCGCGGTAAAGAACACCGGCTCGTGCCCCCGGGTGCGCAGCCAGTCGGCCAGCGCATAGCCGGTGCCCGCGGGCCAGCACTTGAGGTCGGGCAGGTCGTAGAGGCGGTAGTCCAGCAGCTCGGGCGAAAGCTTCACCTCGCCATCGGCCACCACGTGGTAGGCGATGATGATCTGGTTCATGCGCTGGAAGTCGTACGCGCCGACCAGCTTGGCCGCGCTCACGTCGAGGTTGGTTTCTTCCTTGACCTCGCGCGCAATGCCTTCCTCGGGCGTTTCGCCGGCTTCCATGAAGCCGGTGATCAGCGCGTACATCTTCACGGGCCATGCGGCGTTTCGCGCCAGCAGCACCTGGCCTCGGTATTCGACGATGGCCGCGAGCACGGGCGTGGGATTGTTCCAGTGCGTGTGGCCGCAGGAGGGGCAGCGCAGGCGCTCCTTGGGACCGCCGTCTTCCATCAGCGCGATCCATTCGAGCGGCGTGGCACAGGCCTGGCAGAACTTGGGATGGGCCATGGCTTCGATCAGGCAGGAAACACGCCGGTCGACAGATAGCGGTCGCCGCGGTCGCAGACCACGAACACGATGGTCGCGTTCTCGACCGTCTTGGCAACCTCGAGCGCCACCCAGAGCGCGCCGGCCGCGGAGATGCCGCCGAAGATGCCCTCTTCGCGCGCGAGGCGCCGGCACATTTCCTCGGCATTGTCCTGGCTCACGCTGATCTCCTCGTCGACGCGGCTCGGTTCGTAGATCTTGGGCAGGTATTCGGCCGGCCACTTGCGGATGCCCGGAATGCGCGAACCTTCGGCCGGCTGCGCGCCGATGATGCGCACCGCGGGGTTCTTTTCCTTCAGGAAGCGCGAGACGCCGGTGATGGTGCCGGTGGTGCCCATGGCGCTCACGAAATGCGTGATCTTGCCCTTGGTGTCGGCCCAGATCTCGGGGCCGGTGGTCTCGTAGTGGATGCGCGGGTTGTCGGCGTTGGCGAACTGGTCAAGCACCCGGCCCTTGCCCTGCGCCACCATCTGCTCGGCCAGGTCGCGCGCGTATTCCATGCCGCCGCTCTTGGGCGTGAGCACCAGTTCGGCGCCGAAGGCCTTCATGGTCTGGGCGCGCTCGACGGACAGGTCCTCCGGCATGATCAGCACCATGCGGTAGCCCTTGATGGCCGCAGCCATGGCCAGCGCGATGCCGGTGTTGCCCGAGGTGGCTTCGATCAGCGTGTCGCCGGGCTTGATTTCGCCGCGCTCCTCGGCGCGCTTGATCATCGAGAGCGCGGGGCGGTCCTTCACCGAGCCCGCGGGATTGTTGCCTTCCAGCTTGCCCAGGATGACATTGCCGCGCCTGGCGTTCTCGGCCGCATCGATGCGTTGCAGTGCCACCAGGGGGGTCTTGCCGATGGCGTCTTCGATCGTCGGATAATTCATGGCAACGCCCGCATGGCCGCCCAAAGGGCGTTGAGCGCCCCCTCGGGGGGCAGCGAGAACACGAAGTGATGAGCGTGGGGGCAATTCATATTGCCACTGTGCCATAATTTTGGGCTTCCTTCCGGATGTGCCCGGGTGGTGAAATTGGTAGACGCAGGGGACTCAAAATCCCCCACCGAAAGGTGTGCCGGTTCGATTCCGGCCCCGGGCACCACGTCGACACGGCGTATTTGGCGATAGTTTTTTCGCCAGCATTGCTCCAACCGTCCCGCATCTGTTTCGCGACGTGTTCCGCAAATTGAAAACCTCCCGCAGGGGTTGATCGATTCGCCGCTTCGACCGCCGCCACGATCGTCTCTCTCTCTTTTTTAGTCCGGCCGCCCTTCTCTTGCCCCACTCACGCCACCGGTGCGTTGGAGCCGGCCCGGTCGTGAGCAAGTCAGTGGTCGCGGGTTCAACGTCCCGATTTCCGCTGGATGCCGGCCCGCGCACACGCCACCCCAGGTCCTACATCCGGGCTCGCTTTGGCAGAGCAGAACTTTGATGCCCGGCGCTGACTCGCGCACCGCGACAGTCAAGCTCGGCAAGGAGAATCGAAATGAACCACACAAGACGCCTTCTGACCACCGGCCTCGCCCTTTCCGGCGTATTCGGCTTTATCGATGCGAGCTTCGCCAAGGGAAAGCATCACCAGCACAATGGCGCGAAATTGGTGGGCGACAAGCTCAAGAGCAACGGCCAGCACGTCATCGACAAGAGCGGGCCGCACACGGTCTCCGTGGACATCAAAGACGCAAAGATTGCTGCGTTCCACGTCAAGCATGCAAACAAGGGCGATCTGCCGGTCAAGAAATACAAGACGAACAAGAAGCTGGCCCGGGCGGACGGAATGCAATACGCCACCTTCATCCAGGTTCAAGACACATACCTGGGAATGACATACATCGGGTACAGCTATGTCGACGACTACGGCGACGAGCAGATCTACTGGTATCCCTATGACATGATCCTGGATGGGGACACCGGTGCGGTCGAGTACGTTGCTGTCTGAACCCGACGCGCACGCCTTCAGGCGGTTGCTTCTTCGCGCAAACCGGTGTGCACCGTCGGATGCGCGAGCCGCACGCGCAGCTCGCGCTTGAGCCGCGTGTTGTCGAGCCGGCGCGATTCGCCCATGAAGCTCAGCAGCTGCAACGGCAGCTGGCGCTGGGCTTCCTCGCGCGCCACGCGCGGCGGGCGCGGCATGCCGTAAAGATCGGCCGCGAGGTCGATGTAGTCGCCCATGCGCAGCTCGGTGTCGTCCGAGACATGCACGATGCGCTGCGGCCGGCCGCGGAACAGCGCCGCCACGCAGGCTCTTGCAAGATCGTCGGCATGGATGTGGCTGGTGAACACGTCGTCCTCGCGCCGCAGCACCGGCGTGCCGCGCGCGAGCCGCTGGCGCGGCGTGCCGCCCTCGCGGTCGGGCGCGTAGATGCCCGGAATGCGCAGGATGCTGGCGCGCACGCCCGCGCTGCGTCCGAGCCAGCGCACGGCGCGCTCGGCGTCCACGCGGCGGTGGGCGCGGGGCGTATC